>DATKAO010000188.1 GCA_035498015.1 Myxococcota bacterium | reverse complement strand
CGAAGTCGTGGCCAGCTCGACCGACGCCTACAAGCAGGCGGGAGTCACCAACCCGCGCGAGCAGATCAGCATGGCCGAGGTGCACGACTGCTTCACGCCGACCGAGCTCGTGCTCATGGAAGACATGGGCTTCTCGCCGCGTGGACAGGCGTGGAAGGACGAGCAGGAAGGCCGCTTCGACCTCGAGGGTCCGCAGCCGGTGAACCCGGACGGCGGCTTGAAGTCGTTCGGTCATCCGATCGGCGCCTCGGGGCTACGCATGATGTACGAGATGTGGCTGCAGCTGCGCGGCGAGGCCGGCCCGAGACAGATCAAGAACCCGAAGCTCGGACTGACTCACAACCTCGGCGGCGCACCGGGCCGCTGCGTGAGCTTCGTCTCGATCGTCGGCAACTCGTTGGGTTGAGCGGCTGACCACCGAAGCGGGACCCATCCCTGCGCCGGAGCCGTACTCCGAGAAGGAGTTCTATCTCGAGGACTTCCACGGGAAGACCCTCGCGATCGCGGCCCCGGCGGCGGAGCTGCGCCACCCGGCGAAGCTCGCCGAGGTGATCGACGAGCTGGCGCGCAACGAGACCAACGTGGTGCTGCTCTCGACCGAGCGTTCGGCGCTGGAGCCGCTGGTCGGCGGGCACGTGCTGTCGATGGCCACGCCGCGGCTCGAGGGCACGGTCTGGCGCCAGCTGCGCGAGTCGTTCCGGCTCGGGCTGGTCGTCGCCGGCTCGCTCGCCTTCGCGCCTGCCTGCCGCGAGGCCAGCGTGCGGCTCGGCATCTCGAAGCTGGTCTGGATCGACCGCGACGGCGGGATCGTGCGCGCGAACGGCGAGCGCGTGTCGTTCGTGCACCTGGACGAGCTGCGCGAGCTCCTGGCCGCGGGCGCGCCGCGCAACGAGCGGCGCGCGGCGCTGCTGCGCGAGGTCGAGGCCATGCTGGTCGCGGGCGTGCCCGCGGTGAACGTATGCACGCTCGAGGGGCTGTCGGACGAGCTCTTCACGTACGCCGGCTCGGGGACGCTGTTCACCGAGGAGCGCTACGTGGTGGTGCGCAAGCTCGGCCTGGACGACTTCGACGCGGCCAGTGACTTGATCGCGCGCGGCACCTCGGAAGGCTACCTGGCGCCGCGCACCGAGGAGCAGCTCGACGCGGTGCTGGCCAGCGGCTTCGGCGCGTTCGTCGAGGGCTACCACCTGGCGGGGATCGGGTCACTCCTGGTGGACGAGTCCGGTGACTGCGCCGAGGTGGCCTCGCTCTACACGCTCACCCGATTCCTCGGCGAGGGCGTCGGCAGTCACCTGGTGTCGTACGCGCTCGAGCGCGCGCGCGAGCGGCGGCTCAAGTTCGTGTACGCCTGCACCACCAGCGAAGGCGTGGGCCGCTTCTTCCAGCTGCACGCCTTCCGCGCGGCACTGCCCGACGAGGTGCCCGCCGCGAAATGGCGCGGCTACGACCCCGAGCGGCGCCAGCGCGTGCGCTGCTATCGGCTCGACCTCACGCAGACCCAGCTAGCTCTGCTCGAGTAGCTCGACCCAGTTCCCGTCGGGGTCCTCGAGCATGGCGATCTCGACGCCCGCGCGCACCTTGCGGCGCGGAATCACGATCTTGTGACCCGCGCTCTGCGCCGCGGACACCACGTCGTCGAGGTTCGAGACACTGATCGTCCAGTAGCGGTAGCCGGTGCCGCCGCCGATCCCGCCGGGCGCGGCGCGGCTCGCGGGCGGCTTGTCGGGCACCACGAGCTTGATCACGCTCGTGCCGCAGGCCAGCCGGTGCATGAGTCCGCCGGTGGGCATCGGCATGTCGCCCTGGTGCGCGAGCCCGAGCACGTCGCGGTAGAACGCGAGCATCGCGGGGCCGTTCACGGAGATGATGCCGAGGTCGATCGAGTCCTTGGTGGTCTTGATTCCCATGCGCCGAGTCTACGCGAACGCCGGGGCGGGCGTGGCCAGACGCAAGCTCGCGGGGCCGAGGACGCCCGCGGGCAGCTCGAGCGCGCGCGCGTGGAGACACATCCGGCTGCCGGGCGCGGCGGCGGGGTCGTACAGCGGGTCACCGCAGATCGGGTGTCCCAGGTCGGCCAGGTGCACGCGCAGCTGGTGCTGGCGGCCGGTCACGGGCTCGAGCTCGAGCGCGCTCGCCTCTGCGCCCGCCGCGACCAGGCGCGCGCGCGTGTGCGCGCTGACTCCCGCGGGGTCGACCCGGAAGCGCGGCGGCCGGTGGCCGCAGCGCAGGATGCGGCCGCGCAGCTCGAGCAGCGGCGCCGACACCGGAAAGTGTCGACCCGCGTCGCCGCGCACGCGCGCGTCGTAGCGGCGCGCGACCGCGCCGGCCGCGAACGCGCGCACCAGCGCCCGCTGCACCTCGGCGCGCAGCGCGACCAAGAGCACGCCCGAGGTCTCGCGGTCGAGCCGGTGCGGCAGCCACGGCCCGCCCGGCTCCGCGTCGCGCGCCTGGCCCAGCGAAAGGGCCGTGAGCAGCGTGCGCTTCACTTCGTTCCCGGCCGGGTGACAGGGCACGCCGGCCGGCTTCTCGATCGCGAGCCAGCCCTCGCCACGCGCCAGCGGCTCGAGCGCGAGCAGGTCGTCGAGCTCCGCGTCCGCGTCGCGCGGGCGCTTCTCGATGCGCACGTCGACGCGCTGGCCGGCGTTGGCCACAGCGCCCGCGCGCTCGACCACGCGGCCGTCGACGCGCGCGCGCCCGGCCCGGATCCAGCCCGCGACCCGCGTGCGCGACGCGAACGGCAGCCGGGCGGCGAGCAGGCGATCGAGCCGCAGGCCGTCCTCGTGCCGGCCCACCACGAAGCCGAACGACTCCTCGGGTGCGAGCAGCCGTTCTACGTCCATGGCGGGGAGTGACTATTCCTCGGCGGCGCCGTTGGTCTCGTGCTCGGCGATGCGCCGCCGCACGTCTTCCATATCGAGCGCTTTCACGCGCTGGATGATCTCCTCCAGGTGTTGGGCCTGGAGCGCGCCGGGCTGCGCGAACACACAGATCTGCTCGCGGAAGATCGCGAGCGTGGGGATCGACTGGATCTCGAACATGGCCGCCAGCCGCTGCTCGACGTCGGTGTTCACCTTCGCGAACACCGCGTCGGCGTGGCGCGTCGAGGCCGCCTCGAACACGGGCGCGAAGTTCCGGCACGGCCCGCACCACGGCGCCCAGAAGTCGATCAAGACCAGTGAGTTGTCCTCGATCGTCTTCTCGAACGTGGCTTCGGTCAGCTCCAGGGCGGCCATGGCACTCCTTCCTCGCAGTTACTGCGGCGCGGCGGGCGCGCCGTGCGCCTTCAGGTACTCGCCGGCGACCCAGCCCTCGGGCAATGCGCCGTCGGACTGGACCTTCTTCCAGCCGTTCTTCTCTTCGAGCACGCGCACTTCCATGCCCTTCTTCAAGGTACCCAGCACCGTTCCTTTGGTGCTCGGAATCGCGCGCACATTCAAGCTGTTGGCGGTCACGACCTGCATCGGCAGCATCTCGACGCTGCCGCCGCTCGCGGCAGCGCCGGCCGGCGCGGCGCTATCGCCCCCGCCCTCCGCGTGCTTGCATGCCGTGCCGAGGCCACCCGCGAGCACCATGAGGACGAGACAACCGAGCCGGACCGTGTACACGCTGGTTCCCCCTTTTCGGACCCCGCGCGACAGCATGCCGGGCGGGCGGCGCGAGGGCAACGAGCAGCGCGCTAGAACGAGACCTTCGCGTACAGCATGAAGTGCAGCCACCAGGCGCGGCTGTCTGACTCGACGTACTGCCGCATGCCCGCTCCGGGATCGAGCGCCGACACGATGCCCGTGAACGACAGCCAGCTCACGGGCTGCCAGTCAGTCACCAGGTCGAAGCTCTGCCCGAGATGGTGGCTGTGGATGTTCGCGGCGCGCGGATTCTCGTCGCGCGCGGCCAGCTCGCTGACCGGCTCGAGCAGCGCGTAGTAGTTGTAGATCAGCTGCGCGGTCACGCTGTCGCGCGGATGCACCTGCAGCCGCACGGTCTGCATGCGCAGGTCGCGGTTCTGCGCCACGAAGTTCCCCATGATCTCGCCCACGTACCAGGTGCTCCAGTCGTTGTAGCCGTAGAACAGCGGGTCCCAGAGCTCGGACTGGGCCGTGCTCGGCCGGTCACCGCCGAACTGCGAGTAGCGGTAGCCGACGAACGGCGTCCATGGTGACTGCTCGAAGGTGTAGCCGCCTTCGGCGTACCAGGCCGCGGCGTGCGAGCGACTGCCGTTCAGCTCGAGCGCCCACTCGGCGCCGAGCGAGAGCGCGCGGTCGATCGGGAGCGGAGTGAGTGCCGCGCGCCAGTCGAACAGATTCAGCCCGGCGCGCGAGGCCTCCTGTGACCCGACGACCTTCAGGTAGGTGAAGCCGATGGTCCCGGTCTCGCCCGCGCCGTACTCGAAGTTCCCGCCGACGGCGTCGGTGCCCGAGAACGGGTGGTCGTTCGGGCGCAGGTAGAAGAGCTCGGCGCGGTAGGGGCCCGTGGTGAGTCGCGCGACTGCGCTCATGTAGAACGCCTTGCGCGGCGCGAGCCAGAACGCGCCGCGCTCGCCGCCGTCGCTGGCGCCGTCCAACACCAGGAAGCCGTTCCCGACCTGGTACTTCTGCTTGCCGACCGAGAGCTCGAGCGCGTCGTGACCCAGGCTCGGGAAGAGCTCGCCCGAGCGCCAGCCCAGGCAGGCGTCGTCGAACTCCACGTCGCCCGCGTAGCGGTCGTCGACGTTGGAGCCCGCCGCGTCGAGCCCCTGACTGCGCGCGGCGATCGCGGAAGCCCGGCCGAAGACCGAGCCGAACTCACCCAGCGCCAGCGCCCCCTCCAGCCCGCCCGTGAACGCCCACTCCCACCAGTAGCCGACGGCGTCGCCGAGCACGCTTCGTGACTCGCCGTGCCAGGCGTCGTGCTCGGCGAAGATCGCGCTCTCGAGCGCGAGCGTGGGCCGCAGGTACGTGTCGCCGTCGCGGTACAGCGTGAGATCGATCGGCGCCGCGGGCGGGGGATCCGCTGCGGCAGCCTCGCGCGCGAGAGCCGCGGCGGCCAGGAGCGCGAGCAGGCTAGAGCAGCGCGGCACCGAGCGCGGCCCCGCAAAGAATCACACCGGCTCCCGCGAGCACGATCCGCCGCAGGCCGACGGCCGCCAGGAAGCCGACCATTCCGGCCTTGAACAAGGTGTTCGAGGCCACGGCCAGCACGATCGTGAGGAACGCCGGGCCGGAGCTCGCCGGGTCGGAGAGCGAGAGCTGCGCCATCGAGAGCGCGATCGCGTCGACGTCGGTGAGTCCCGCGATCGCGCCGGCGAGATACAGCCCCGCCGACCCCAGATACACCTGCGCGGCCTTGGCGGCGAACGTGATCACGCCGAACAACAGGCCGAAGCGGATCGCCTGCCCCAGCTCGAACGGGTTCGAGCCCGCCGTGACCGAGGCCGTGTCGCCCGTGCGCGACCGGCGCCAGAGGAACGCGCACACGGCCAGGCCCGGGATGGCGAACGAGAGCATCGCGCCGGCGATCCGCGGCAAGAGCGCCCGGTCCACGGCGCCCACCAGGAGGATCACGCGCAGGAACATCACGCTCCACGCGACCAGGATGCCCAGCGCGAGCGCCGCGCTCTGCTGCGGCTGCTCGCGGCTGCGCTGCGAGAAGCCCAGCGTGACTGCCGTGCTCGAGACCAGGCCCCCGAGCAGCCCCGTGAGACCGATGCCGTGCTCCGCGCCGACCACCTTCACGAGCAGGTAGCTCGCGAAGTTCAGGCCCGAGATCAGCACGACCATGAGCCAGATCTTGTACGGGTTGATCACGTCGAACGGCGCGGGCCCGAAGTTCTGGTTGGGCACGAGCGGCAGCACGATCACGCTCACCAGCGCGAACTTCAGCGTGGCCTCGACGTCCTCGCTCTCGATCCGGGCCGCGAGCTGGTGCAGCCACTCCTTCAGCGCCAGAACCCCGCCGCTCGCGACCGCGAGCGCGGTCGCCGTCAGCAGGTGACCCGCCACGCACAGGTAGCCCAGCGCGAACGACAACAGCGCCGACAGCTCGGTCGTGACTCCCAGCTCGCCCTGCCGCACGGTCGCGCCGTACGACACGATCACCAGCCCCGCAGCCGCGGCGAACAGCCCGATCGCCAGCCACGGGCGCCCGAGCTCCTGGTCGAAGAACGCCGCCAGCCCGCCGGTCAGCCCGAGCAGCCCCAGCGTGCGCACCCCGGCGAACTCGACCGGCGTCTTCTTGCGCTCGCGCTCCAGCCCCAGCACCACGCCCAGCCCCAGCGCCAGCGCGAAGCGCAGCGCGAGCGTCAGCGGGTCGAGTGACTCGGCCGGATTCAGAACTTCTCCTGGACCAGGCGCAACGGGTGCTTCGACTCCTTGTAGCTGCCCGGCTTCTGGCGCTTGGGCAGCTTGGGTCGCTCGCGCTTGATCTCTCTGTAGGGGACCTGGTCGAGCAGGTGGGTGATGAGGTTCAGGCGCGCGCGCCGCTTGTCGTTCGAGTGCACGACGTACCAGGGCGCGTGCTCGGTGTCGGTGGCCGCGAACATGTCGTCGCGCGCGCGCGAGTAGTCGTACCAGCGCGAGTAGGACTTCAGGTCCATGGGCGAGAGCTTCCAGATCTTGCGCCCGTCGTCGATGCGCGCCTCGAGCCGGCGCGTCTGCTCCTCGGGACTCACCTCGAGCCAGTACTTGAGCAGGATGATGCCCGAGGCGACCATCAGCTCCTCCGCATGCGGAGTCACTTGTAGGAAGGTACGGGCGGCGTCTTCGCTGCAGAAGCCCATGACCCGCTCCACGCCGGCGCGGTTGTACCAGCTGCGGTCGAAGATCACGATCTCGCCCGCCGCGGGCAGGTGCGGCAGATAGCGCTGCACGTACATCTGGGTCTTCTCGCGCTCGGTCGGAGCGGGCAGCGCCACCACGCGGAACACGCGCGGGCTGACGCGTTCCGTGATCGCCTTGATCGTGCCGCCCTTGCCGGCGCCGTCGCGGCCCTCGAACACGATGCAGACCTTGAGGCCCTCCTGCTTGATCCACTCCTGCAGCTTCACCAGCTCCACGTGAAGCTTCTCGAGCTCCTTCTCGTACTCCTTGCGCGGCATCTTCTCCTTGACCGCGACCTCGCCCTTCTTCTTCTTGGCCTTCATGGTCCGCTCTCCTCTACCATTCTGCGTCTCGGAGGTGACTCGTGGCGCTCCACGATCTCGGCTTGTCCATGGCACAGAAGCAGCTCACGCCCGGCGAGAGTCTCTCCGAGGTCCTGTTCGGGCTCATCATGACGCTGACCTTCACGCTCGGGGCGGGAATCCTGACCCGCGACGATCCCAGCGCCGCTCGCGACCTCTTGGTCGCGACGGTCGGCTGCAACCTGGCCTGGGGGATCATCGACGGGGCATTCTACGTGGCCGGCCAGGTCTTCGAGCGCGGCCGGCTGGCGCGCGTGGGCGCGCGCATCCGCGCCGCCGCGAGTGACGAGGCCGGCGCCGCGGTCGTGGCCGAGGAGCTCGAAGACCTGGTCGGGCTGGCCGTCGACCCGGCCGAGCACGCCGACCTGTACCGCCGTGTCTCACGCTACGTGCGGAGCGTTCCGCCGCGGCGTGTAGCCACGAGCCGCGCGGACCTGTACGGCGCGTTCGCGAGCTTCTGGCTGGTCTTCCTGTCGAGCGTGCCTGCCGCGCTGCCGTTTCTCTTGATTCCCGACCGCCCGTGGCTCGCGCTGCGTGTCTCCAACGCGATCCTGATCGCCGGACTGTTCGCGATCGGCTGGCGCTGGGCGCGCCATACCACGCTCCGCCCCTGGCTCACCGGGCTCACGTTCCTGGTGATCGGCATCGCGCTGGTGGGAATCGCGGTGGCGCTCGGCGGCTGACCCGCCGGTCACTCGGTCTCGGCCAGCCAGTCACCGAGCAGCATGTAGGTCACGGCCAGGACCACGGGACCCACGAACAGTCCCACCACGCCGAACGCGATCAGCCCGCCCACGACGCCCGCGAAGATCAGCAGGAGCGGCAGGTCGGCGCCGCGCTTGATCAGCACGGGCCGCACGAAGTTGTCGATCGTGGCGCAGAACACGGCCCAGACCAGAAAGACCGTGCCCCAGACGCTCCCGAGCTCGTAGTAGCCCCAGATCACCGCGCCGATCAGCACCGGCGCCGCGCCGATCTGCGCGATCGCGAGCACGAACGAGACCAGGGTGAGCACGGCCGCGAACGGGATGCCGATCGCGAACAGCCCGAGCGCGACGAGCGTCGTCTGCACCAGCGCAGTCACGATCACGCCGAGCGCCACCGCGCGGATCGCCTGCGCCGCCAGCCGCACGGCCTTCTCGGCCGGCTCGCCGCCCAGCCGGCGCGCGAAGCGCTCGACCCCCACGCCCGCGCTCTCGCCGCTCGTGTAGAGGATCGCGGTCAGGATCACCGTGAGCAGGAAGTGCAAGAGCAGCGCCCCGATGCTGCCGATCTCGGACACGAGCCAGCGCGCGATGTCGCGCGCGTAGGGCGTGATTCGCGCCGCGAGCTCCTCCGGGTTGGACGCCGCGAGCTCGCGCCACTCGCCCGCCGCCCTGGCGCCGACCAGCGGGAGGCCCTCGAGCCAGTGCGGCGGCTGCGGCAGCGTGAAGCTCGCCAGCGAGTGCGAGAGGTTCGAGATGTCCTCGGCGTTCTCGACCAGCGCGTCGACCCCGAGATACATCGGAATCACGAGCAAGAGGAGCAGCACAAGCGTGAGCAGCGCCACGGCGGGCGCGCGCCGGCCCCCGAGCAGGCGCTGGGCATGCAGCAACAGCGGCCAGGTCGCCACCGCGATCATCGCGGCCCAGAGCGCCGCCGCCAGGAACGGGCGCACGATCCAGAACGCGGTCGCGAGCAGGGCGCCCAGCGCGAACAGCTGCAGCGCGCTGCGCACCAGCTCGCCCGAGCGCCGCGCGCGCGACTCGGTCACGGACACGTGCGCTGCCCCGACACGATGATGCTCTGCGGGATGATCCCGATCGGCTCGATGAGCGTGTACATGACTCCGATGAATGCGTCGGGCACGTTGTCCTCGACCCGCACGCGCGCGGCGCAGAGTGACTCGTCGCGGATCACGTCGGCGGGGTCCTTGCCCGAGACCCGCACCGCGCCCCAAATCGCGAACCAGGCGCGGTACTGGCGGCGCACCTCCGCCGGCTCGTCCGCGCGCATGAGCCGGACGTCGTGGTTCCAGGGCGCGGCAGCGGTCACGTGGGTGCAGGCCGTCAGCAAGAGCCCCAGCGCTGCGAGCGCGCGCCTCACGGGTTGCCCTCGACCACGACGGTGCGCCGCACGACCGACACCAAGCTGGTGAGGGCGTTCACCACGGTGTCCCAGGGAGTCAGCTCGGTGCCGACCCGGACCTCCCGGAGACCGTGGCGCGCGATGGTCTCGGCCGTGCTGGTGTCGGACAGCGGTTTGCCGCCCCACAGCGCGTACCACACCACCCGCTCGTCGCGAACGGAGGCCGGCGCGTCGAAGTCCATCATGCGCACCGGCCGGCCCGGCGGCGCCTCGATCTGCACCGCTCCGCAGGCGCACAGCGCCAGCGCGAGGCAGATCGAGCCCCACAAGGGGCGCTTGCTATCCTCGCCGGGCCCTGGGAGAGCTGCCATTGAACATCCTTGGAATCTCCGCGTTTTATCACGACAGCGCGGCCTGCCTCGTGCGGGACGGCGAGATCGTGGCCGCGGCCCAGGAAGAGCGCTTCACGCGCAAGAAGCATGACTACCGCTTCCCGGCGAAGTCCATCGAATACTGTCTGGCCGAGGCCGGAATCTCGCCCGAAGAGCTCGACATCGTGGCCTTCTACGACAAGCCGCTGCTCAAGTTCGACCGCCTGCTCGAGACCTACGTGGCCTACGCGCCGGCGGGCTTCCGGCTGTTCCTGATGGGCCTGCCGCTGTGGCTGAAGCAGAAGCTCTACACGCCGCGCGAGCTCGACGCGGGTCTCTCGCGCCGCTACAAGGGCCGCTACGTGTTCCTCGAGCACCACGAGTCACACGCTGCGAGCGCCTTCCTGCCCTCGCCGTTCGACGAGGCCGCGATCCTGACACTGGACGGTGTCGGCGAGTGGGCCACGGGCTCGATCGCGGTCGGGCGCGGCAACCAGATCCAGATGCTGAAGGAGCTGCGCTTCCCGCACTCGCTCGGCCTGCTCTACTCCGCGTTCACCTACTTCACGGGCTTCAAGGTGAACAGCGGCGAGTACAAGCTCATGGGGCTGGCGCCGTACGGTGAGCCGGTGTACGCCGACCTGATCCGCGAGAAGATGCTCGATCTCAAGCCCGACGGCTCGTTCCGCATGGACATGAGCTACTTCGCCTACACGCACCAGGACGTGATGACGTCGCGCAAGTTCGAGCGCCTGTTCGGCGGGCCGCCGCGCAAGGCCGAGTCACCGATCACGCAGCGCGAGATGGACCTCGCGGCCTCGGTCCAGGTCGTGACCGAGGAGATCATGCTGCGCATCGCGCGCCACGCGCACGAGCTCACCGGGCTCGAGAACCTGTGTCTCGCGGGCGGCGTGGCGCTGAACTGCGTGGGCAACGGGCGCGTGCTGCGCGAGGGTCCGTTCGAGCAGGTCTGGATCCAGCCGGCCGCGGGCGACGCCGGCGGCGCGCTCGGCGCGGCCCTGTTCGTGTGGCACCAGCTGCTCGAGAACAAGCGCGAGCCGCGCGGACGCGACGCGCAGAAGGGCTCGCTGCTCGGGCCGGCCTACTCGAACGCGGAGATCCGCGCGTTCCTCGAGCGCCGTGGCGCGGTCTACCGCCACTACGAGCACGAGGACGCGCTGTGCGAGGCCGTGGCGCAGCTCATCGCCGAGGAGAACGTGGTGGGTCACTGCGCCGGGCGCATGGAGTTCGGGCCGCGCGCGCTCGGCGCGCGCTCGATCCTGGGCGACGCGCGCTCGCGCAAGATGCAGGCCACGATGAACCTGAAGATCAAGTTCCGCGAGTCGTTCCGGCCGTTCGCGCCCGCGGTGCTGCGTGAGGACGTGGCCGAGTTCTTCGAGATGCGCCCGAACGAGGACTCCCCCTACATGCTGCTGGTCGCGCCCGTGCGCGAGTCGAAGCGCCTGGCGATCGAGTCACACGGCGAGAAGGGCCTCGACAAGCTCAAGCAGGTGCGCTCGGTCGTGCCCGCGATCACGCATGTGGACTACTCGGCGCGCGTGCAGACCATCGACGCCGAACGCAACCCGCGCTTCTACAAGATCCTGCAAGCTTTCAAGCGCCGCACCGGCTCGCCGGTGCTGATCAACACCAGCTTCAACGTGCGCGGCGAGCCGATCGTGAACACGCCCGAGGACTCGTACCGCTGCTTCATGCACACGAACATGGACGCGCTCGTGCTCGAGAGCTTCGTGCTCTTGAAGAAAGATCAGCCCGAGGCCAAGGAGATCGACGTCGACGCCTACCTCGCCGAGTTCGGGCTGGACTGACTCGTGTCGGGCATGGTCGAGCTCAACTTCCGGCCCGACGAGCGCACGCTGCGCCAGTTCGGCTGGCTTGCGCTCGGCGGCTTCGGGCTGCTCGCGCTGTGCGCCTGGAACGGCTGGCTGGTGTTCCGGCACGGGCTGGGCGCGTGGCGCGAGACGGTGAGCTTCGCGTTGGCCGGCCTGGGCGTGCTCTCGGCGCTGTTCTCGCTGGTGTTCCCGCGGGCCAACGCGCCGCTGTTCGTCGGGCTGTCCGTGGCCGCGTTCCCGATCGGCTTCGTGCTCTCGTACGTGATCATGGCCACGCTGTTCTACGGGGTGATCGCGCCGGTCGGCTTCGTGATGCGCCTGTTCGGCGTGGACCCGATGGACCGCCGCTTCCAGCGCGAAGCCCCGACTTACTGGCGCGACGCGCGTCCGCCGCGCGCCAAGGCCGACTACTTCAAGCAGTTCTAGGAGGGATCGTGGACGAGCGCGAGAAACGAGCCGGAGACGACTTCGCCAGCGAGGCCGCCAAGCCTCAGGCCGGGCTCGCGTCCGAGTTCTTCATGTTCCTGCGCGACAACAAGAAGTGGTGGCTGGCCCCGATCGTGATCTCGATCCTGGGGCTCGGCCTGCTCGTGCTGCTCGGCGGCAGCGCGGCGGCGCCGTTCATCTACACGCTGTTCTAAGCGGCTAGTCCTCGGGCGCGACGCCCGCGTAGAGAGTCACGAACGCGAAGCCGTCGAACGCATCGGCGGAGTCGGCATTCCAGCCGTTCAGCGACACGGCGATCTGCGTGGCGTTGGCGATCGAGACGATCGCGTTGGCCAGCGCGACCGGGTGGTCGACGTCGCCCTCGGCGGTCGCCTGCGCGATCACGAGCTCGCGCACGATGTTCTTGGGGTACTTGCCGTTGAAGTACAGGATGAGGCCCGTGCTCGTCGGCCCGGTCGTCACGGTCTTGGTGCCCTTGCCGCCGAAGGCCGAGACCGTGCCGTCCCCGAGGTTCACGCGCGCGAAGCCGAGCGCGACGCCTGCGGTCGCGGGACCGCCCGCGTGGGCGGGCATGGCCAGGATGGCGACCAGTGACACGAGCGCGAGACACGAAGAGCGCAACGTCCGCATGAACCCCTCCAGCATTTCCGGATCGGCGCTGATTCGCGCAGCCCAGTGAGTTGCGCAACTCCCGTGTCCCGAACGACCCGGATGGCCGGCACGGGCCCGCCGCCCGCGCCAGACGGCGCCTTTCGCGACGCGGTACAATCGCCGCCGGCAGGAGGGAATTGCGCATGGCCATGAAGAGCTTCCCGATCGAGGCGAGTCACATCCTGATGTTCGCCCGCGCCGTGAACGACCCGAACCCGATCTACTCCGACGCGGAGTACGCCCGGAAGAGCGAGCTGGGCGGCATCATCGCGCCGCCCACGTTCACGCAGGCGAGCGCCCAGTTCGACCCGGACTACTTCCTGCGCCCCAAGGTCGGCCAGCCCTGGTTCGGCTCCGGCAAGGAGCCGACGGGCGCGGTGCGCCGCGCTCCGGCAGCCGGCGCGAGCAGCGAGCCGCGCGGCGCGGCCGCGGGCGGGCTGCATGCCGAGCAGCACTTCGAGTACCACCGGCCGCTGCTCGCGGGCGACGTGCTCACCGCCGAGACCAAGCCCGGCAAGACCTGGGAGCGCGAGGGCAAGCGCGGCGGCAAGCTGCAGTTCAGTGAGTCGGTCACCGAGTACCGCAACCAGCGCGGCGAGCTGGTGGTGACCGCGCGCGGCGTCGGTGTGCGCACCGAGCGCGTGATCGAGCAGAAGTAGGAGGCCGCGATGGCGCTTCGAGCGAAAGACTTGAAAGTCGGCGACGTCCGGGAGGAGGTCGTGATCGAGAACCTGACCCGCACGCAGCTCGTCATGTACGCCGGCGCATCGGGCGACTACAACCCCGTGCACACCGACGAGGTGTTCGCGACCAAAGTCGCGGGCTATCCCACGGTGTTCGCGCACGGCATGCTCTCGATGGGCGCGACCGCGCGCATGCTCACCAACTGGGTGGGCGACGGGCGACTCACCAAGTACGGCGTGCGCTTCGTCTCGCAGGTCTGGCCGGGCGACACCCTGACCGCGCGCGCGACCGTCGAGGCGCTGCGCAGCGAGGCCGGCGCGCCGATCGTCGACCTCAAGGTCGTGACCACCAACCAGGACGGCAAAGAGGTCGTGTCGGGCTACGCGAGCGCGCGCCTCGATCCCTGAGCCGCTGATGTCGAGAGACTCCGCCGCATCGGCGGTGCGCGCGCCGCTGCAGGGCACGGTCACCGCGATCGAGGTCGCCCCGGGCGACGCCGTGCACGCCGGGCAGGCGCTCGTGGTGCTCGAGGCCATGAAGCTCGAGCACGTGATCGAGGCGCCGCACGCGGGCATCGTGCGCGGCATCTCGGTCGCGGTCGGCGACCTGGTGCAGGAGCGCCACGTGCTCGTGACGGTCGAGGCCGCCGAGGTCGAAGGCGCGCGCGCGAGTGACTCCGCCGGGCCGGGCCTCGACCACGTCCGGCCCGACCTGGCCGAAGTCGTGGAGCGTCACGCGCTGGGGCTCGATCCCGCGCGGCCCGACGCCGTCGCGCGCCGGCGCAAGACCGGCCAGCGCACGGCGCGCGAGAACGTCGGCGATCTCGTCGACCCGGGCACGTTCGTCGAGTACGGCCCGCTCGCGATCGCGGCGCAGCGGCGGCGCCGCTCGCTGCCCGACCTGATCGCGCGCACGCCCGCCGACGGGCTCGTGGCCGGCATCGGGCGCGTGAACGGCGAGCTGTTCGGCGAAGAGCGCACGGCGTGCGTGGTCATGTCGTACGACTACACCGTGCTCGCGGGCACGCAGGGCCAGCAGAATCACCGCAAGAAGGACCGCATGTTCGAGATCGCGCACGCGCAGCGCCTGCCGATCGTGTTCCTCACCGAGGGCGGCGGCGGGCGGCCGGGAGACACCGACGCCGCGGGCGTGTCGGGCCTCGACTGTCTGGCCTTCACGCTGTTCGCCGAGCTGTCGGGGCTCGTGCCGCTGGTGGGAATCACGTCGGGCCGCTGCTTCGCGGGCAACGCCGTGCTGCTCGGCTGCTGCGACGTGATCATCGCGACCGCAGGCTCGAACATCGGCATCGGCGGCCCCGCCATGATCGAAGGCGGCGGGCTGGGCCTGGTGCGCCCCGACGAGATCGGCCCGATGGACGTGCAGACACAGAACGGTGTCGTCGACGTCGCGGTCGCCGACGAGGCCGAGGCCGTGCGCGTGGCCAAGCAGTATCTCTCGTACTTCCAGGGCGCCCTGCCCCGCTGGGACTGCGCCGACCAGCGCGCGCTGCGCGCCGCCGTTCCCGAGAACCGGCTGCGCGCTTACGACGTGCGGCGCGTGATCGCGACCCTGGCCGACACCGACTCGCAGCTCGAGCTGCGGCGCGACTGGGGTCACGGCATGATCACCAGCTTGATCCGCGTCGAGGGCCGCGCGCTGGGCGTGATCGCGAACAACCCGAACCACCTCGCGGGCGCGATCGACCGCGACGGCGCCGACAAGGCCACGCGCTTCATGCAGCTGTGCGACGCGTTCGACCTGCCGATCCTGTTCCTGTGTGACTGCCCCGGCATCATGGTCGGGCCCGAGATCGAGAAGACCGCGCTCGTGCGCCACGCCTCGCGCATGTTCGTGAACGCCGCGAGCCTCACGGTGCCGTTCTTCACGATCGTGCTGCGCAAAGGCTACGGCCTGGGCGCGCAGGCCATGGCCGGCGGCTCGTTCAAGGCGCCGCTGTTCTGCGTGTCGTGGCCCACCGGCGAGTTCGGCGGCATGGGCCTCGAGGGCGCGGTGAAGCTCGGCTACTCGAAGGAGCTCGCCGCCGTCGACGACCCCGAGAAGCGCGAGGCGCTCTTCAACGAGATGGTCGAGCGCATGTACCAGATCGGAAAGGCCGTGAACGTGGCCTCGCACTTCGAGCTCGACGACGTGATCGACCCCGCCGACTCACGCACCTGGATCGCGAACGCCATGCGCTCCGCCCCGCCGCCCCCGCCGCGGACCGGCAAGAAGCGGCCGTGCATCGACACTTGGTGACTTCGCTTGCCTACGGCTCGCTGCGCGCGGCTCCGCCGCCGACATCGGACCGCGGGCCGATGTCCCGCGGTGGGTCCTCGCTCAGGGCGGCCTTCGCTCGGCCGTCCTGGTGGCCAGTCACTTCGCGGACGTGATGCTCGAGCGCACCAGCGCCAGCGTCGAGAAGTACTCCTCGGGGATCGGCACCTCGTAGTCCACCTCGGCCACGCGCAGCGAGACTTTGCGCTTGTCGAGCTCGTTCTCGAACTCCATGCGCATGGGGGTCTCCACGCCGTGCATGGCGCGGGTCTCGACGGTGCGCGCGACCAGGCGTTTCTTGCCCAGGCGGTACTGCTCGGTGCGCAGGGGGATCCAGGTCTGCGCGTCGATCCAGGTCAGGCGCCGGTCGAAGCGCGGGTTCTCGCGCAGCGCCTTCTCCTCCAGCAGGTAGGCGCTGCGGCCCTCGAGTGAGTCGCGCTTCATGCTCACGATCTCGGTCGGCTCGGACTGCGCGACGCCGAAGCCGAGGAACTCGAGGTCGATCCCGTACACGTCGTCGTTCGCGATCTGCTCGGGCAGGCGGCGCACGCGCTTCAGCTCGGGCTGGTACAGGAAGTAGTCGTTCGGCCGCCCCTGCTGCTCGAGGAACAGCACGCCCACGTTGCGCACGCTCTCGGGCTGCGTGAAGCGCACCATCACGCGCTCGGCGCCCACGGCTTCGTCGGTGCGCCACACGCGCAGCTCGCGCTCCTCGTGTATGCCGCCCAGCTCCATGGACAGGTGCACGAGCGCGGTGAAGTGCTTGCCCGCGAGCCGCGAGTGCCACTGCTGGCGCACGGAGGCGGCGCTCTGCGGCACGGCATCTTCGCTCGCGCGCGCGGCGGGCGCGAGCCACAGCACCGTCGCGCAGGCAAGCCAGCCGACCCACCGCCGCATGCGGCCTCCCTCCGTGCCGAGATCGTGACTCGCGCGCTTCAGCAAGATCGGTACCCGGTGCCGGCGAAACGCGTGCGCCGTGAGCGCGCAGGCGCGGCCCGCGGGAGACCAGCTTCGCCGGCCAAAGCTGACCAAACGTCGTCAGTCTACCAGAGGCCGGTGCGGATCCGACCTGCTTCGGGTGACTCGGCCGCCGCGGCCAGACCGATCCCACCCGCGGCGAGGCAGACGAGCGCGATCACCTGCGAGGTGGTGAGGAAGCCCAGCGTGGGCGGGTTCGTGCGCACGAGCTCGATCGCGAAGCGCCCGGCGCCCTGCAGCACGAGATACTCGCCGATCAAGAGCCGCGAGCGGCCCAGGCGCCGGCGCAGCAAGAGCGCGCAGCCGAAGAGCCACGCCGCCTCGTAGAGCTGCGCGGGGTGCACGCGCTCGGTCGTGGGCGGGGCGCCGTTCGGAAAGGCCACGCCCCAGGGCAGGTCGGTCGGCACGCCGTAGTCGTCGCCCACCAGGAAGCAGCCGATCCGCCCGATCGCCTGGCCGAGCGCGAGCGAGGGCGCGATCGCCGTCGACAGCGACCGGAGCGACACGCCGTCGAGCCAGGTGCGCGCGACCACCGCCAGGGCGCCGAGCGCGAGCCCGCCGTAGAACGTGGCGCCGGCCCGGCTCCACAGCACGGCGCCGAACTCGACGCCGCCCGGCTCGAAGAGTGTCTCGACCGCCGCCCAGACTTTCGCGCCCAGACAGCCGCCGAACAGCGCGTACGGAAACACGCGCCACGCGTAGCCCGCCTCGATGCCCACGCGCGGCAGTGCGCGCGCGAGCCAGCACGCGCCGGCCAGGCCGCCGCCGAAGATCCCCAGCCCCAGCCAGGTCACCGGCAGCTCGCTCACGCGCGCGACTCACTCGTCTTCGTCATAGGGAAGGACGACGGAGCAAACCGCGTGCCCCCGCAGCGCGCGCGCCGCACGCATCAGCGCGAGGGCTGTGGACCCTGGATCACGCGGCGTTGCGCGCGCGCTTCTTCGCCTCGTGGGCCTGCTGCATGCGCACGAGCTCCTCCCAGCCGAGATACGCCGTGAAGCCGTTCTCGTCGAAGAAGAGCACCGGGCCGTCGCAGATGAACAGGTAGTCGGTGTCCTCGAGCGCGGTGGTCGCGCCGTGGATCATGCCGTTCTGCTCGTAGGTGTAGTCACCGGTCGCGAGGATGCCGTCGCGAATCGCGAGCTTCCCCTTCAGGATGAACGTGTGCGCGGCGGACAGGTGCTTGTGCTGCGGCGCCACGTAGCCCTTGAGCCAGCGGAACAGCACCGCCCAGCGGCCGGTCTCGGCGCCGGTCCACAGCACCTTGATGAAGGCGCGCTCGGGATCCAGGTCCATCGGGATCCACTCCATCTCGTTTCCGCGCATGATCGCGTCCATCATCGTGGGGTTGAGCGGGGCGATTTCCTGGGGCAGTGCCATGGTCGGTCTCCCTTCGTCCCGTAGTCTACGCTGTGGCGATGGCCGCCACAGCCGGAGGAGCGCCGATGGACCTGTACGAAGCGATCGAGAGCACGGGGACCTGCCGCTACTACAAGCCCGACCCGATCCCGGCGAAGGTGCTGCGCCGCGTGCTGGAAGCGGCGCGCTTCGCGCCCAGCGGCGGAAACCGCCAGCCCGTGCGCTTCGTGATCGTGACCGACCCCGCGCTGCGCAAGGAGCTGGCCGCGCTCTATCTCCCGCACTGGAAGCAGTACATCGGCGGCATGACCCGCGGCGACGTGCGCGTCGACACGCTGCCCGCCATGGTCCGCAACGCGGACTACTTCGCGAATCACCTGGCCGAGGTGCCGGCGATCGCGGTGGTGTGCGCGCGGCTCGCGGACTGCTTTGCCACCGACACGCAGCTTGGCCGGCTGTCCGTCGTGGGCGGCGCCTCGATCTACCCCGCGGTGCAGAACTTCATCCTGGCCTGCCGGGCCGAGGGGCTGGGCACGGCGCT
>DATKAO010000187.1 GCA_035498015.1 Myxococcota bacterium | reverse complement strand
CGGCGCCGAGATCGTGCTCTTCGACCGCGATCTCTCGTCGGGTCAGATCCGCGCGATCACCGACCTGGTCGAGGCGCGCATCGTCGACCGCACGCAGCTCATCCTCGACATCTTCGCGCAGAACGCCAAGACCAAGGAGGCCAAGCTCCAGGTCGAGCTCGCACAGCTGAAATACCGCCTGCCGCGGCTGGCGGGCTCGGGCCAGACCGAAGGTCTCTCGCGCCTGATGGGCGGCATCGGCGGACGCGGTCCGGGCGAGACCAAGCTGGAAGTCGACCGCCGGCGCGTGCGCGACCGCATCAGCCTGCTCGAGAAGGGGCTGAAAGACGTGGCCAAGCAGCGCGAGACACGCCGCTCGCGCCGCTCGCGCGAGGGACTGCCGATCCTGTCGATCGTGGGTTACACGAACGCGGGCAAGTCGACCCTGCTCAACCGACTCACCAAGAGCGAGGTCTACGCGGCCAACAAGCTGTTCGCGACCGTCGACACCTCGGCGCGCCGCCTGCGCACGCCGCGCGAGCGCGACGTGATCATCACCGACACCGTCGGCTTCATCCGCGACCTGCCGCCCGAGCTCGTGGCCGGCTTCAAGTCCACGCTCGAGGAGATCCGCGACGCGACCGTGCTGCTGCACGTGGTCGACGCGTCGAGCGCGCAGATCCGCGAGCAGATCGAAGCCGTGCACGAGATTCTCGCGGAGCTCGACCTGGGCCACAAACCCGAGCTGATCCTGCTCAACAAGTCCGATCGACTCAACGCCGAGGAGCGCAGCGGCGTCGAGAAGCGCTTCGGCGGGATCTGCATCTCGGCGCTCACCGGCGACGGCATCCCCGAGATGCTGCAGGCCGCCGAGAGACTCGTGTTCGAGGGGGAGAAGAGATGAAGGTGATGAGGAGCGTTCGGATCACCGGCACGGGCATGTACGTGCCCCCGCGCGTCGTGACCAACTTCGACCTGATGAAGCTCATGGACACGAGCGACGAGTGGATCCAGCAGCGCAGCGGGATCGTCGAGCGCCACCACGTCGACGCGGGCATGGGTCCGGCCGAGCTGGCGTTCGAGGCCGCCCGCGCGGCGATCGCGAACGCGGGCCTGAAGCCCGAGGACATCGACGCGATCCTGGTCGCCTCGCTCTCGCCGCAGCACGACTTCCCGGGCATCTCGTGCTTCCTGCAGGAGCACCTGGGCATCTCGGGCTGCCCCGCGATGGACGTGCGCTGTCAGTGCACGGGCTTCCTCTACGCGCTGCAGGTCGGTGAGCTCTACGTGGGCTCGGGTCAGTACGACCGCGTGCTGGTCGTGGGCAGCGAGGTCCATTCGACCGCGCTCGACTTCTCGACGCGCGGCCGCGAGGTCACGGTGCTGTTCGGCGACGGCGCCGGCGCGCTGATCCTCGAGCCGTCGCCCGAGCCCGAGCGCGGGATCCTGTCGGTGCACACGCACGCCGACGGGAAATACGCCAGGAAGCTCTGGATCGAGGCGCCCGGGTCGTCCCTCTGGCCGCAGCGCATCACGCACGAGATGCTCGACCAGGGCCGCCAGTACCCGTACATGGAGGGCCGCCTGGTCTTCAAGCACGCCATCGAGCGCATGCCCCAGGCGATCGACGAGGTGCTGGCGCACAACAAGGTCCAGGTGGGCGACGTGAACCTGTTCCTCTTCCACCAGGCCAACTTGCGCATCAACCAGTTCGTCGCGCAGCGGCTGGGGATCCCCGAGGATCGCACCTACAACAACATCATGAAGTACGGGAACTGCTCGGCGGCCTCGATCCCCATGCTGCTCCACGAGTGCGTGCAGGCGGGCCGGTTGAAGGACGGCGATCTCGTGGCCATGGCGGGCTTCGGCTCGGGCTTCACCTGGGGCTCCGCGCTGATCCGATGGTGACTAGCGCAACGCGTTGAATTCGCGGGTGGTTTTCGGTAGCAAGCACGCCAACTATCGAAAATTGCACGAAAAAGATGCCTCTTGACGCCGTGACGCAGCGTGTTATCGTGCGCCGCCATCAAGAGGAGAACATCCCCATGGCCACCGCGAGAACGAGCGGCTTCGATCGATTCAACGACGCGCTGAAGTCCCTGGACGAGCAGCTCCAAGACCTGCGCGAGCGCTTCGACCACCAGCGCCAGCGCGTGGAGCGCGAGGTGCGCAAGCGCGCCGAGCAAGTCCAGGAGCGCGTGCAGGCGAGCGACCTCTTCAAGCGCGCCGAGCAGGGCTACAAAGACCTGAACGAGCGCGTCGAGGAAGGCCGGTCGCGCGTGTACGACGCCTTCGGCATCGCCTCCAAGTCCGAGGTCGAGAAGCTGCACAAGCGGCTGAACAAGATCTCGAAGCAGATCGCCGACCTCGCCGAGGGCAAGCCCGTCCAGCACTCCGAAAGCGCCTGAAAGGCGCTCCTTCGGGGTACCATTTCGCCCCCGGAGGAGAGCTCTCATGTCGTTCGAGGCCCTCGACTTCTATCGGATCGAGGACTCACTCGCGCCCGAGGAGCGGATCGCCCGCGACACGGTGCGCGAGTTCGTCGACAAGGAGTTCCTGCCGGTCGTGGTGAAGCACGTCCGGCAGGACGGATCCTTCCCCATGGAGCTCGTGCCGAAGCTGGCCGAGCTCGGCCTGTTCGGCGCGAACCTGCACGGCTACGGCTGCGCCGGCATGAACAACGTGGCGTACGGCCTGGTCATGCAGGAGCTCGAGCGCGGTGACTCGGGGCTGCGCTCGTTCGCGTCCGTGCAGGGCGGCCTGTGCATGTACCCGATCTACTCCTACGGGTCCGACGCGCAGAAGGAGCGCTGGCTGCCGCGCATGGCCGAGGGCCGCGCGATCGGCTGCTTCGGACTCACCGAGCCCGACTACGGCTCGAACCCGGGCGGCATGCTGACCCGGGCCGTGCGCAAGGGTGACCGCTGGCTCTTGAACGGCACCAAGCGCTGGATCACCAACGGCACGGTCGCGGACCTGGCGATCGTCTGGGCGAAGACCGACGACGACATCCAGGGCTTCATCGTCGAGCGCGGGACTCCGGGCTTCGAGGCGCGCGACATGAAGGGCAAGTTCTCGCTGCGCGCGTCGGTCACGAGTGAGCTGTTCCTGTCCGACGTCGAGCTGCCGGAAGCGAATCGCCTGCCGAAGGCCAAGGGCCTGAAGGGTCCGCTCGGCTGTCTCACGCAGGCGCGCTATGGCATCGCGTGGGGAGCGATCGGCGCGGCGCAGGCCTGTTTCTCGGAAGCGCTGCGCTACGCGAAGGAGCGGATCGTGTTCGACCGGCCGCTCGCCTCGCTGCAGATTCCGCAGCAGAAGCTGGCGTTCATGGCCACGGAGATCACCAAGGCGCAGCTCCTGTGCCTCCAGCTCGGACGCCTCAAGGACCAGGGCAAGCTGCACCACGCCATGGTCTCGATGGCCAAGATGAACAACGTCGACGTGGCGCTGCAGATTGCGCGGCTCGCGCGCGACATGCTCGGCGCGAACGGCATCGTCGACGACTACTGCTCGATGCGGCACATGGTGAACCTGGAGACCGTGCGCACCTACGAAGGCACGCACGACATCCACACCCTGATCCTCGGCAAGGAGCTCACCGGCATGGACGCGATCGCCCACTGACTCCTGAGCGTGGGTAGGGTGCCCACGCGAACATCGGACCTATGCGGCTGACGACTCTTCTGGTCGCGGTCGCATTCCTCGACGAGCTCGGCTCGGGTGTGCCGTTCGTCGGCGCGCCGGAGATCCAGCGCGAGTTCGGTGTCTCGTACGGCGAGGCGGCGGGCTGGCTGATCTTCGCCATGACTGGCGCTGCGACCGTGATCGAGCCGGTGATCTTCCTGCTGGCCGACCGCTACCCGAAGCGCTGGTTCGTGATCGGCGGGCTGGTCAGCGTGGGCGCGGCGTGTCTCGCCGCGGGGCTCGCGCCCAGCTACTGGCTCCTGTTCGCGGCTCTCTCGCTCTACGGACCGGCGTCGGGCACGGGCGTGGCGCTCGCGCAGGCGGCGCTCGCCGACGCGCGCCCGCACGACCTCGAGCGGGCGCTCGTGCGCTGGACCTTTGCCGGCGCGCTCGGTGACCTGGCCACGCCCAGCCTGGTGGCGCTCGGGGCGCTCGTGCTCTCGGGCTGGCGCGCGGCGTTCATGGCCTCCGGCGTGGCGTTCCTGGTCTGGGCGACACTCCTGGCGCGGGCGGGCTTCCCGGAAGAGAGCGCGGCCAGTGACTCGGACCCGGAGGAGGCGCACGAGCCGCTCTGGGCGGCGCTGCGTGTCTCGCTCTGCGCGCCACGGCTCCTGGTGTTCGCCGGGGCGGTGACTCTGTGCTCGCTCATGGACGAGATCCTGGTCTCGTTCGGCAGCCAGTATCTCGCCGACGTGACGGGGCTCGGGCTGGCGGCGCGCACGGCTGCGCTGTCGGCGTTGATGGTGGGTGAGCTCGCGGGCCTGGCTGCGGGAGACCTGCTGGTCGCGCGCATCGCTCCGCGCGCGCTCTTGCGGGCGAGCGCGCTGGGCAGCGCGGCGGCGTGGCTCGTGTTCCTGTCGCTGTCCGCGCCGGGTCTGCTCTCGGCGGCGCTGTTCGTCGTGGGCATGCTCGCTTCGCTGCAGTATCCGCTGGTGAAGGCGCAGGCCTATCGCGCGCTGCCCGGGCGCTCCGGCGCGGTGAATGCGGTGCTCACGCTGTTCGGCGTGATCGAGCTCGGGCTGCCGCTCGCGCTGGGCGCCGTGGCCGACCGCGCGGGACTGCCTGCGGCGCTCGCGCTCTTGTCGGTCCAGCCGCTCGGCCTGCTTCTACTCGCGACGCTCGCGCCGGCGCGCGTCTTCGCCGACCCGCGCGCGTCGCTCAGCTCCCCGGCGGACCCGCCGCGATGAGCGAACGCGTCCTCGCAAGCGACGCGTCGGGCGCGACCCGTGCCAGCCACCAGGTCGCCCCTGCGCGCGCGTAGGGCTCGGGGCCGCCGGCGTGCTCGCCGCAGTACACGACGTCGAACGGTCCGGCGCCGGGCGCACGCCGTGACTGGACGAGCTCGACGGCCTCGCGCAGCTGCGCCACATCGTGCGGGGGGCCGTCGCGGAACAGCGGAAACACCCCGTCCCAGCGCGCCGCGCGTCGCAGCGGCGCCCGGCTCGGCCAGTAGCCCGCGATCCACACCGGAATGCGCGGTGACTGAAGGGCCGTGGGGCGGAACGCCGCCTGCCGCACCGGGAAGTGCCGGCCGGAGTGACTGAAGGGCTCGCCCGACCACAGGCTGGCGAGCACCTCGAGCGCCTCGTCGAGCATCTCTGCGCGTACGCGCAGGTCCGCTTCCTCGCCGAACGCCGCCCACTCCGACTCGGCGCCCCCCGGGCTGCCGAGGCCGGCGCCGAACACCAGACGGCCTCCCGACAGCCGGTCGAGTGACACGGTCTCTCGCGCGACCTTCCACGGGCGTCGCCGCGCCAGCGGAGTCACGAGCGCCCCGATCCGCATGCGCCGGGTCGCCATGGCCACCGCCGCTAGCGCGACCCACGGGTCCACCACGGGCGGCGCGCCGGGCCGCGCGATGTGGTCCCAGAGGAAGAAGCCGTCCCAGCCGGACTCCTCGGCGAGCTGCGCCAGCTCGACCAGCACGCGCGCGTCGCCGAAGTCGGCGAAGTTCGGCAGGTACAGGCCGTATTTCAAACGCGAGCTCCTGTGGCTCGCGCGGGCACCCTACCCGCGCTCCGGCGCGGAGTAGAATGCCACGATGAGCGCCCCCCCGGAGAATCCCGAGATCCGACTGCTCGACGGAACGTTCTATCTCGGCCAGCCGCTCGAGCACTACCGCTGGCTGCGCCGACACGCCCCGGTGTACTGGGACCCCAGCGGCGGTCTGTGGGCGGTGTCTCGCCACTCCGACGTGATGGCCGTGTCGAAGAATCCCGAAGTGTTCTGCTCGCGCATGAGCTCGCGGCCGGACGCGCCCGCGATCCCGTCGATGATCAACCTCGACGACCCGCAGCACCGGCGCCGCCGGAACCTGGTGAACAAGGGCTTCACGCCGCGCCGCGTGGACGACCACGAGCCCAAGATCCGCGCGATCTGCCGGGAGCTGATCGCCGCCGTGGCGGGGAAGGGCCGCTGTGACTTCGTGCGCGAGATCGCCGCGCCGCTGCCCATGATCGTGATCGGCGACCTCCTGGGCGTGGCGCCCGAGGACCGCGGGAAGCTCTTGCGCTGGTCCGACGACCTGATCGCCGGCACCGACGCGGCCGCGCCGCCCGAAGTGAAGCTGCGCATGATGACCGCGGCCACAGAGTACGTGCAGTACGCCCAGAGAGTCATCGCCGACCGGCGCTCGAAGCCCCTGCAGGACGATCTGATGAGCGTGCTCGTGCACGCCGAGATCGACGGCGAGAGACTCAGCGACGAGGACCTGATCCAGGAGAGCCTCTTGATCCTGGTGGGCGGCGACGAGACCACACGCCACGTGATCACGGGCGGCATGCTCGCGCTGATCCAGCATCCCGACGCGCGCCGCGCGCTCGCGGCGAACCGCACGGCCATTCCGACCGCGGTCGAGGAGATGCTGCGCTGGGTGACTCCCATCAAGAACATGAACCGCACCGCCACGGTCGACACCGAGCTCGGCGACCAGAAGATCCGCGCGGGCGAGAAGGTGCTGCTGTTGTACGAAGCGGCGAACCGCGACGAGCGCGTGTTCGCCGAGCCCGACCGCTTCGACCCGACGCGCACGCCCAACGACCACGTGGCGTTCGGCGGCTACGGCGCGCACTTCTGTCTGGGCGCCGCGCTGGCCCGGCTCGAGCTGCGGGTCATGTTCGAGGAGCTCCTGGCCGGGCTGCCCGAGCTCGCGCTCGAGCCTGCGTCACCGCCGCGCTGGCGGCCGTCCAACTTCATCGTCGGCATCGAGCACATGCCGGTGGTCTTCGCGCCGAGGAGTCATTGATGCCCGAGCTGTCTGGAAAGGTCGCGTTCGTGACTGCGGGCGCGACGGGCATCGGCTTCGCCTGCGCGCAGGCGGTGGTGGCGGCGCGCGGCAAGGTCATGATCTGCGCGCGCCGCGAAGACACTCTGCGCGAGGCCGCCGCCAAGCTCGGCCCCGACGCAGCCTGGGTCGCGTGCGACGTGACCGACGACGCGTCGGTCGATGCCGCGGTCGACGCGACCGTGAAGCGCTTCGGCAAGCTCGACCTCGCGGTGAACTCGGCGGGCGTCGGCGGCGCGGGCCCGATCCTCGCCACCAAGACCGCCGAGTTCCAGCGCGTGCTCGACACGAACCTCACCGGAGTGTTTCGCTGTCTGCGCGCCGAGGGCCGCGTCATGCAGGAGAACGGCGGCAGCATCGTGAACGTGAGCTCGATCGCCGGCGCGCTCACGCACCCGTGGATGATGCCTTACTGCGTGTCGAAGGCCGGCCTCGACATGCTGACGCGCTGCGCGGCCGACGAGCTCGGCGCGCAGAAGATCCGCGTGAACTCCGTTCTGCCGGGCGTGACCCGCACGCCGCTCGCGACCGCGCTCACCGAGGTGCCGGTCGCGCGCGACGAATACCTGTCGCTGATGCCGATCTCCCGCATCGGCGCGCCCGAGGACGTGGCGCGGCTCGTGCTCTTCCTGCTCTCCGACGAGGCGAGCTGGATCACGGGCCAGCTGATTCCCGTCGACGGCGGCCACACCATTCGCAAAGGCCCGAACCTGGTGCCGTTGTTCGAGCGTTTCATTCCGCGCGCGTAGCGGGCATCCCGTAGAATGCGCCGATGCCCAAGCTGAATCTCCTGACCAAGGTCTCCTACGGCATCGGGCAGGCGGGCGAGGGCATCAAGAACACCTCGTTCGAGCTGTTCCTGTTCTTCTACTACAACCAGGTGCTCGGTCTCTCCGGCACGCTGGCCGGCGCGGCGACCTTCATCGCGCTCGCGGTCGACGCGGTGTTCGACCCGTTCGCCGGGTCACTCTCCGACTCGTTCCGCTCGAAGCTCGGCCGGCGTCACCCGTTCATGTACGGCGGCGCGGTCCCGTTCGGGCTGATGTTCTACTTGTTGTTCGCGCCGCCCGCGGGGCTCGGAGAGGCCGGTCTCTTCCTGTGGCTCACCACCTTCGCGATCGCCGTGCGCATGGCGATGGCGGTGTATCTCATCCCGCACAACGCGCTGGGCGCGGAGCTTTCGCCCGACTACCACGAGCGCACGTCGATCGGCGGCTGGCGCATCCTGTTCGGGTTCGTGGGCGGGTTCGGGGCCTCGATCGTCGGGCTGGGCTATTTCTTCAAGGACACGGTCGAGCACCCGTTCGGGCAGCGGAACCTCGCGGCGTATCCGCACTTCGCGCTGTTCTTCGCGGCGCTCGCGACCGGCGCGGTGCTGTGGTCGGCGCTCGGCACCCACTCGCGCATCAAGTATCTCCCGGTGCCCACGCACGCGCCCGAGCCGCTCAGCCTGGGCCGCTTCGTGCGCGAGCTGGCCGACTCGCTGAAGAGTGAGTCGTTCCGCGCGCTGTTCGTCGGCACGCTGGTGTTCTTCGTCACGCGCGGCGTGCAGACCACCCTCGGGCTGCACCTGTCGGCGCACTTCTGGGAGCTGGGCAGCCGCGAGATTCTGAGCGTGAACCTGCTCAGCCTGGCCGGCCTCGTGGTGGGCGTGCCGTTCTGGACCATCCTGTCGCGGCGGCTCGACAAGAAGCCGTCGTTTCTCGCAGGCGTGGCGATCTTCTCGGTCGCCGTGGTGGCCGGGCCGGTGCTGAAGCTCTTGGGCATCTGGCCGGATCGCGCCAACGAGACCGCGTATCTGGGGCTGCTCGGCTTCTTCGGGTTCTTCGCCAGCTTCGGCGGCGCGGCGGCGCTGATCAGCGCCACCTCGATGATGGCCGACCTCACCGACGAGCACGAGTACGACACGGGCCGGCGCCAGGAGGGGATCTTCTTCGGCGCGGTCGCCTTCTCGGGCAAGGCCTCGTCGGGGCTCGGTCACTTGATCGCCGGCGTGGCGCTCGACCTGATCGGCTTCCCGGTGAACGCGGAGCGCGGCTCGGTCCCGCCCGAGATCGTGCGCCACCTGGGCATGATCTACGGGCCCGCCACGATCCTGATCCTGATGCTCGGCACGTTCTACTTCGCGCGCTACCAGCTCACCGCGACGAAGCTCGGCGAGATGCAGAAGGTGCTCGAGCAGCGCCGCACCGCGGTGCGCTGAGCAGCGTGACTCGCGCGCTCTTGCTCGCGGGTGTGATCCTCGCGGCGGGCGCCGCCTGGTGGAGCGGCGCCTACGCGCACGCGAGCCCCGAGCAGGTGGCCGGGCTCGTGGGGCGCGCGGGCCTCTGGGGGCCGGCCGCCTTCGTGGCGCTGTTCGTGGGCGCCGAGCTGATCCACTTCCCGGGTGTGTTGTTCGTGTTCGCGGCCGCGGCGCTGTGGCCCGCGCGCGTGGCGATTCCCACCGCTTATCTCGGCGCGCTGCTCGCGTCGGTCACCGTGTTCGCGCTCGCGCGCCGGGTCGTGCCCGCCAGCGCCCTCGACAGGCTGCCGGCGCGTGTGCGCCGCTACGAGTCACTGCTCGAGACGCACGGTCTGCTCACGGTGCTCGGCCTGCGGCTCGTGCTGTTCATGCTGCCCACGGTGCATTGGCTGCTGGGCGCGTCGCGCGTCTCGCCGCGCGACTTCATGGTCGGCACGGCGCTCGGACTGCTGCCCGGGGTGGTCGGGCTCACGTTGCTCGGCCGACACGCGGCCGACCACTGGGACGCCGCGCAGCCCTGGCTGCTCGGCGGCGCGGCGCTCGTGGTGGCGCTGGCGCTGCTGCGCGAGTCAGCTGCCCGGCGCCGCGGTCCCCATCAGGATCTCGATCGGCTTGGGTGACTCGTAGGGCCGGCGCTCGATGTCGGCCGTGGCTGCCTTCATGTCGACGCGCGGCACCGGCTGGGCGTCGCGGCAGTACACGTAAGCGGTGGCGCAGTAGTCGTCGACGCGCTCCGCGATGCCGTGCGCCGCGACGCGCGGGTTGTCGCGCAGCCAGCCGCTGCCGGCCGCGGGATTGGTGCGCTCGACCGACTCGAGCTCGGCCTCGGAAGCGCCCAGCGGGATCGCGGCGTAGCCGATCTGCTGGATCGTGACTCGCAGGTCGCGCTGGAAGATCACCGGGTCGACCACGTGCCAGCGGTAGAAGCTCACGAAGTCGGGGATCGGCCCCGAGTCGGGCGCGCGCAGGTCGAGCGGAACGCCGCCGTAGGGCGCGAAGTGACTGCCCATGCCCCAAGCCGTGCCGACGTAGTCCTCGAGCCCGGTGCCGCAGATCGTGGGGTGCGCGCCGTCGCCGTCGCGGAAGATCTTGAGCTCGCCTTCGCCGTACCAACCGAAGTGTTTCTGCGGCAAGGTGCGGATGCCGACCGCGCAGCCGAGATAGCGGCCCGGGCCGCGCAGGCCTTCGGCGATGGCGAAGTCGCGCTTCAAGAGCGTCGGGTTCTCGCGCCGGAACGACACGTGGAGCAGCCCCGTCTCGGCGGAGTGACTCGGCTCGAGCGTGTAGTCGAGCTGGTAGTAGAGGATGGTCGGCCGCGCCGAATGATTCGTGAGCTCGATGCGGATGCGCCGGCGGAACGGGATCGGCAGGTAGCTGTTGAAGCCGCGGCCCTCCTGCGCGCAGAGCAGGGCCGAGGCGTAGGCCGCGGGCCGGCCGTGCGGCAGCCCGAAGAAGTCGAGCGCGGGCACCGAGATCGAGGGCTCGCTCGCGCCGTCGTAGAACACCTCGAGCGAGAGACCGCGCATGCGCTCCGGGCGCGCCGGCGGAAAGGTCAGCCACACGTGGCGGATCGTGCCCGGGCCTTCGAGGTCCGCGAGCAGCACGGTCTCGCCCGGCTCGATGCGCCGGCTGGGCGCGCCTTTGCGGCCGCCGTGCGACTGGCCGCCGGCTCCGCGCGCGCCCGTCGGGTTCTCGAAAGTCACCGCGCGCGAGTCCAGCGCGAGGTCGATACGCGAGGGATCGAGTGAATCGAACATGGCCGACTCTACCGCGAAGCGCCGGCTTTCGAAAAGGCGTCGCGGGGTGATAGCGTCTCGGCCATGAAGTACAGAAAACGCGACGACGGGACCCGCATCGCCTACGAGGAGGCCGGCACCGGCAGCGAGCCGATCGTGTTCGTGCACGGCTGGTGCTGCGACCACCGCTACTTCGCGCCGCAGTTCGCGCACTTCTCGGCGCGACACCGCGTGGTGGCGCTCGACCAGCGCGGCTTCGGCCAGAGCGACAAGCCGGAGCAGAAGTACACGATCGAGGGCTTCGCCGACGACCTGGCCTGGCTGTGCGGCGAGCTGCGCCTCGAGCGGCCCGTGCTCGTGGGTCACAGCATGGGCGGCGCGATCGTCACGGCCACGGCCGCGAGACACCCCGCGCTGCCGCGCGCGATCGCGCTGTGCGACCCCGCGATCTTCTTTCCCGCGTTCATGAAGTCGGCGATCGCGCCGTTCATCGCCGGGCTGGCCTCGCCCGACTACCGGAAGGTGGCCACGGAGTTCGTCGAACAGAGACTCTTCATCCCGGCCGACGATCCGGTGCGGCGGGCGCGCATCGTGGCCGAGATGTGCGACACGCCGCAGCATGTCATGCACTCGGCGTTCGACCACCTGATCGCCTTCGACAGCGAGGCGGCCGCGCGCGCGGTGAAGGTGCCCATGCTGCTGATCGACGCCGAGCCGCCGATCGTCGAGCGCGCGCGCTTCCGCGAGGCGTGCCCGAATGCCGTGGTGTCTCAGACCGCGGGCGCGGGTCACTTCCACCAGCTCGAAGTACCCGACCAGGTGAACGCGATGCTGGAGCGGTTCCTCTACTCCACCCGGTGACGCCCGGTCTCGTCACGGTGCTTGCGCAGGTAGGCCATGAACGGCGTGCCGCCGGTGCCGACCGCGGTCGGGTTCGCGGCGCCGGAGGGGCGCTGCTGGTGGATGTAGCGCGCCGCGTAGTCCAGGTGCGTGGAGCGGAACGCCTCGAGCCAACGCAGACACTCGTCGTAGGCCGCGCGCAGGTCGCGGTCCGGCGCGGCCAGCACCGCCGCGCGCACGGGCGCCGCCGACTCGAGCGCGACCAGGAAGTCGCGGTGGCCGGGCGGCATGTAGTCGCGCATCTCGGCCAAGTAGGCGCGCAGCGGGTCCTCGGCGTGAGTCACTCCGAGCGCGGCGTCGAGCGCGGGCACGATGCCGCTCTGCGCGCCGGTCTCTCCGCGCAGCTTCTGGGGGCGGCCGGCGAGTGCGGGTACGCCCTCGTACACCACCCCCGCGGGCAGCGACGGGTGGTCCTTCCAGCCATGGATGTACGGGCGCACGCGCCGGTAGTACACGTAGGGGTCGCACAGCTCGGGCATGCGGTGCAGGCTCTGGCAGAGTGACTCGATCCCGGCGGCGATCTGCTCCAGCTGCGCAGTGAGTCCGCCCACGTCGCGCACCGCGGCGGCCGCGCAGGCCGGGCCGAGCTCGCGCAGCACGCGCGCCGCGCGCGCCTCGATCTCGAGATGCACCAGGATGAACCAGTCCTCGTCCGCCCCGCCCAGGAAGTTCGTCAGGATGGCGAGGTTCCCGAGCTCGAGCGGGCCGGCGGGATCGAGCCGGCGCCAGTTGTCGAGCGCGTACGACGCGTAGGAGAGCACGGGCGGGCGGCCCAGCTGCGCCGCCACCGTGCACCAGGGCAGCGCGATCGAGGCGGGAATCAGCGCCTCGGGCTCGGGACCGCCCCACACGAAAGCGTGGCCGAAGTAAGACAGGACCAGCATCGCGCGGCGCAGCGGGCCTTCGCCGGACAGCGCCCCGGGATCGAGCACCGGCAGCGCGCGCAGCGCCGCGCGCGCCCGGCCCGCGGCGAGCAGCTTGGGTAAGTCGGCGGCCAGCTCGTCCCAGCGGGCCAGCTCGGCCGGCAGCGCGCGGGCCGGGTCCTGCTGGGGCAGGAACCCGCGCTCCCGAGACAGGTCGAAGGCCTTGAGATCGCTCGGGTCACTCATGCCAATTCCTTCGGGACACGGGCGGATGGGCTGGAGGTCTGCACCTCTCCGCCTCCACGGGCAGGCGCGCCCGCCGGGAATCGCCCTCGGCCTTTTGGGTCACGCGCGTGTACTCTCTCGTCATGGACGCGCTGGCGCGCTTTCGCGCCTGGATCGAGGGGGCGGTGGCCGGCGACGGCGACCGCGGGATCCCGATCGCCGAGACCGTGCAGTGGGTGTCGCTCGTGTACGGCGCCGGGTCGCTCTTCTCTGCGCTGGCCGTGGTGCTGGCCTTCCCCGAGTCGAGCTGGCGCCTGTGGGTCAGCCTGTTCTGCGTGCTCTTGAACGCCGGGTCACTCTGGCTGGTGCGCCGCGACCACGCGCGCGCGGGCGCGCAGCTCCTGGTGTGGAGCTGCTGGTCCTCGCTCCTGCTCGCGCTCGCAATGACTCGCGGTGTCTCGATCGCGGCCCAGTCGGGGCTGGTGCTGGCGATCTGCTCCGCGGGTCTCTTGCTCGGCCGGCGCACCTCGCTGGCGCTGGCCGCGCTCTCGAGCCTGGCGGGGCCGGTCTTCGGTGGCCTGGCCGCGGGCCTGTACTCGGGCGAGGGCAGCGCGCCCACGTTCGCCTACGGCCTGTGGCTCATGCAGGCGCTGATCTTCTTTAGCGCCGCGGCCCTGGTCTCGATCACCGTCGCGCACGCCGAGCGCGCGCTCACGCGCGCCAAGCGCAGTGAGTCGCGCTTCCGCGCGCTGGCCGACAACATGCAGGACGTGATCATCGAGCTCGATCACCCCGACCGGGTCGCCTACGCGAATCCGGCCTTCCTGCGCCGGCGCGAGATCGGACCGGAGCAACTCTCCAACATGTCGCTCTCCGACGTGATCCACCCCGACGACCTGGCCTGGGTGAAACGCGAGATCCTGAAGGTGCGCGACAGCGGCTCGACCGCGCGCTTCACCACGCGCGTGCTGACCACGAACGGCGCGCGCCAGATCACCGAGGTCACCGCGGGCCCGATCACAGACGCCGACGGCACGCGCCGCGTGGTCACCGTGAGCCGCGACGTGACCGCTCAGCGCGCGATCGAAGACGCGCTACGGGACAGCGAAGAACGCTACCGCATGCTGGCCGAGCACGCGCCCGACATGATCACCGAGTTCGACGAGGCGGGGCGCATGATCTACGCGAACCGCGCCGCGAAGGACCGCGGCATGCTTCCCGAGCGGATGGCGGACACGCCCTTCGGCCACTGGAATCACCCCGAGGACGTGGCGAAGGCGGTGGAAGCCTTCAACCAGACCATGGCGACGGGGCGAGTCACGCGCTTGGTGCACCGCGCGCTGCAAAAGGACGGCAGCTACCGCTGGATGACCTCGTCGGGCGCGGCCTTCCGCACGTCGAAAGGGCAGATGCGGCTGGTCGCGCAGTCACGCGACATCAGCGAGGAGCTGGACTTGCAGGAGCAGCTGCGCCAGGCCCAGAAGATGGAGGCCATCGGACGCCTCGCGGGCGGCGTCGCGCACGACTTCAACAACCTCTTGACCGTGATCGGCGGCTACGCCGACGTGCTCCGCAGCTCGGCGGCCGACCAGCACACGCAAGAGGCGGCGCGCGAGATCGGCGCCGCCGCGGAGCGCGCGGCGGGACTCACCCGCCAGCTGCTCGCGCTCTCGCGCCGCCAGCTCGCGAAGTCACAGGTCGTCGATCTCAACCGACAGGTCCGCGGGCTCGAGCCCGTGCTGCGGCGCACGCTGCCCGAGCGCATCGAGCTCGAGCTCGTGCTCGATCCGGACCTGCCGTGCGTCGAGGCCGACCCGTCTCAGCTCGACCAGGTGCTCTTGAACCTGGCGCTGAACGCGCGCGACGCCATGCCGACCCGTGGCCGGCTGCGCATCGAGACCCGGCGCGATCCGAGCGGCCGCCTGCTCCACCTCTTGGTGTCCGACACCGGCATCGGCATGAGCGAGGCCACGCGCCTGCGCGCCTTCGAGCCGTTCTTCACCACCAAGGCCCTGGGCGAAGGCACGGGGCTGGGTCTCTCGACGACCTACGGCATCGTGCGTCAGGCGGGCGGGTCGATCTCGCTGGACAGCGCGCCGGGCTGCGGCACGCGCGTGGTGATCGAGCTGCCCGCCGCCCAGGAGCTGCCGGCCGGAGTCACTGCTCGTCCCACTGTGGCCGCCGCCGCTCCGGCGGGCTTCGGCGCAGGCGTGCTGGTGGTCGAAGACGACCCGTCGGTGCGCAGGCTGCTCACGCTCCTGCTCGAGAGCTCGGGCTACCGGGTGTTCGCGGCGGCCAGCGGCGACGAGGCGCTGCGGCTTGCCGACGCCGGGCCGCTGGCGGTGGACTTGGTGCTCTCCGACTACGTGCTGCCGGGCATCTCGGGCGTCGAAGTGTGTCTCGAGCTGCGCCGGCGCCACCCGGAGCTGCGCTTCGTGGTGATGACCGGCCACGCCGAGCTGCCGCCGGTCGGCGCCGCGGGCCTGCCGGAAGGCGCGGAGCTGCTCGGAAAGCCCTTCACGCGCGAGCAGCTCGAGGAGGCGCTGGCGCGCCAGCTCGCCGCGGCCTGAGCGGTGCGCGTCGCGCCGCTCGACGACCGCGCCGAGATCGAGCGCTTCCTGCGCCGGAGCGCGCCCGCGCACATCTACGCGCTGGCGGATCTCGACGACGCGTTCTTTGGTGACACGCGCTGGTTCGGCGCGCGCGCGGCCGACGGGGAGATCCGCGCGCTGTGTCTGGTGCTGGAGAAGCTCGCGCTGCCGATCGTGTACGCCGTCGCGCCGCCGGGCGACCCGGACACGCTCGAGCTTTTGCGCGCGCTCGCGCCCGAGCTGCCGCAGCGCTTCTTCGCGAACCTGCCGCTCGGCTTCGAGCGGGCGCTCGCCGAGTCACACGAGATCGCGCCGCTGGGCGAGTATCAGAAGCTGTGGCTCCCGCGCGCGGACGCGCTCGAGCGGTCCGAGGTCGCCGGCATCGAGAGACTCGGTCCCGGCGACGCGCCCGAGCTCGAGCGCTTCTACGCCGAGCGCGCCTTCGGCGCGGGCGAGCGCCTCGGCTTCTACGCCCGCTACATGCTGGAGCTCGCGCCCTGGTTCGGCCTGCGCGAGCGCGGGGAGCTCGTGTGCGTGGCCGGCGTGCACGTGTGCTCGGGGCGCTACGGCGTCGCGGCACTGGGCAACGTGGCGACCGCGCCGGCGCAGCGCGGGCGCGGCCTGGCGCGCGCGGTCTGCGCCCGGCTGGCGCGCGAGCTCGCTGCCCGCGTGCCGCTGGTCGGGCTGAACGTGGCCAGCGCGAACGCGCCTGCGCTGCGCTGTTACCGCGCGCTGGGCTTCGAGCCGGCGCTGCGCTACGCCGAGGCGGTGCTCACGCGGCGCGCGCACCCGCGCTGAGCGGGGGCTTTGGTAAGATGCGCCGCGAATCGCGGCGGAGGTCACCGTCGATGCCGTCCCTCGGTACGAGTCTGTTGCGCATCTCTTGCGCGTTCGCCTGCGCGTGGTCCGGAGCGGCGGCCGCGAAAGTGATCGAAGTCACCGCAGGAGAGCCGATCCAGGCGGCCGTCGACCGCGCGGAGCCCGGTGACACGATCTCCGTCCAGTCCGGAACTTACTCGGGCACGGGCGGCGAGGCGCTGGTGCACGTGCGCACCAGCGGCTTGCGGCTCGAAGCCTCGCGCGCCGCGCTGCTCGACGCGCACGGCTACCGCTACGCGATCCTGGTCGGAGAGGAGGCGCCGGTCGGCCCGGACGGCTGCGCGCCGGTGGCGGTGCGCGGCTTCGCGCTGCAGGGCTTCACGCTGCGCGGCGCCTCGCACGCAGGCTTGCGGCTGATCGGCGTCGACGGCTTCACGGTGCGCGACGGCGCATATCTCGAGAACGGCGAGTACGGCGTTCAGGCGCGCTGCTCGGCGCACGGCCTCATCTCCCGCGGCTTCGCGGCGGGTCACCGCAACGCGGGTGCGCAGCTCGCGGACTCCGATCACCTGGTGCTCGAGGACAGCGCGCTGACCGAGAACGGCGTGGCGGCGCTGGTCGAGAACTCGAGCTTCTCGGTCGTGCGCCACAATCAGATGTTCGGCAACGCTGCCGGCGTGGCGCTGCTGGTGCGGCCGCGCCTGCCGCTTCCGGTCACCGACCACGTGCGCATCGCGGAGAACGCGATCGTCCAGAACGACCTGCCCAATCCGGTCTCTCCCGACGCCGACGCGCTCGGCGCGATCCCGAGCGGCGCCGGCATACTGAACGCGGGCGCGGACCACGTGACCATCGAGCGCAACGTGGTGCTCGGCAATCACTCGTTCGGCGTCGCCACCGTGGCGAGCCCGTTCGCGCCGGCGGACTCGCGCATCGACCCGTTCCCCGACGAGCAGCGGGTGGCGCGCAACGTGATCCTCTTGAACGGGCACAGCCCGGACCCCGAGCGCGCGGGCCCGCCCGGCGCAGACATCGTGTTCGCGCCCAGCGTGATCGACTTCGGCACGCGCGAGATCGTTCAGGCCGACCCCGACCCGAGCGACGACTGCTTCGGTGAGAACCGCTTCTTCACCGAGTATCCGACCGGAGTCACCAGCGAGCTGACCTGTCCGTGAGTCGCGCGGAGAAGCCCACCGTCGGCATCCTGGCCAATCCGCTCTCGGGGCGCGACGTGCGCCGCGTGGCGGCGCGAGCCGACACTTCGACCCCGCAGAGCAAGCGCAACCAGGTCGCGCGCATCGCGATCGGCGCCGTCGCGGCGGGCGCGCGTCGCGTGCTGGTGATGCGCGAGCCGTTCCGCGTGTCGACTTCGGCGATCGAGAACCTGGTGCTCGACGCCGAGCTCGAATCACTCGACGTGGGCGCGCGGCTCGACGCGGGCGACACCGCGCGCGCCGCCGAGGCCATGCGCAAGGCGGGCTGCGGGGCGATCGTGGTGCTGGGCGGCGACGGCACCAACCGCGCGCTGGCGCGCATCTGGCCCGACGCGCCGCTCGTGCCGCTCTCCACCGGCACCAACAACGTGTTTCCGCGCCTGGTCGAGCCCACCACCGCGGGCGCGGCGGCGGGCCTGGTCGCCAGCGGCGCGGTCGAGCTCGGCGAAGTGAGTGCCCGCGCCAAGTGCGTGCGCGTGGAGATCGACGGCGAGCCCGACGACTTCGCGCTGGTCGACGCGGCGTTCCTGGTCGACGACCACGTGGGCAACCTCCTGCCCTTCGAGCCGGCCAAGCTGCGCGCGCTCGTGCTGGCGCGCGCCGAGCCGACGGCGCTGGGCATGTCGCCGATCGGCGGGCTGCTCGAGCCGGTGGGCGCCGCCGACGAGGCGGGCCTGTTCGTGGCCTGCGCGGCCCCCGGCGCGTCCGGCCGGCGCCTGCTCGCGCCCGTGTCCGCCGGCTTGTACCGCCCGGTGAACGTGGCGAGTCACCGGCGCATTGCGCTGGGCGAGACGATCGAGCTGCGCGGCCCGGGCGTCCTGGCCTTCGACGGCGATCGCGAGCGCAAGCTCGGCCCCGATCAGCGCGCGCGCCTGCGCGTGCTGCGCGACGGACCGTGCGTGATCGACGTGTCGCGCGCGCTGCACCTGGCCGCGCAGCGCGGCACCTTCCTCGACCGCGCCGCCTGGCACGACGCGTACGACGAGCACTGACTCCGGCTCAGAGCTTCCGGCCGGCGCGCAGGAACGCGTCGAGCTCCTGGCCCTGGCGCTCGAGCGTGGTGAGCCAGTGCTCGTGTTTGGCCGGGTCGCCCGCGGTGACGTTCAGCGCGCGCACGCACACGCGCCCGACCGCGCGCGAGTCACCGTCGTGATCGAGGTCGATCACGTTGAGGCAGGCGGTGTCCTGCTCGATGCGCGGCATGACCGCCAGCGTGGCGCCGAGCGCCCAGGCCAGGATCACCCGGTTCACGCCGCCGTGCGCCACGATCAGCATGCGCTCCCAGGCCGGCTGCGCGATCAGGGAGTCGAGCGCGCCCAGCACGCGCTTCTGCAGGTCGATGAAGCTCTCGCCGTTGAGGAAGCGCCCGTCGGGGCGCTCGGCCTGCCAGATCGAGTAGGCGACGTCGCGCGCCGTGATCGGCGCGCCGCCGCCGGCGCCGCCCCCGCGCACCTCCTCGAGGTCGGTCACGCGCTCGAGCGGCAGGCGCTTGTCCGAGAGCACGATCTCGGCGGTCTCGACCGTGCGCGCCAGACCCGAGCACACGGCGCGGTCGAAGTGAGTGCCGCCCAGGAGCTCGCCCATCGCGGCGGCCTCGCGCCGGCCGCGCGCGGTCAGCGGCACCGCGCGCGGGTCGCGCGCCAGCTTGCCGTCGGCGTCGACGTAGGCCGCCTCGCCATGGCGCATGAGGTAGATGCGACGCCGGTGTCCCGCTTCGAACGGCAGCTCCATGGCCGCCAGTGTACCCGGAGCGCGGGGCCGGCCGCAGTCAGTGGATCGGGTCGCCCGAGGACATGACGGCCTCGAGCCGGCGCATCAGCGCGTCGGGATCGACGGGCTTGACGAGGTGCTCGTCGAAGCCGGCCTCGCGCGAACGCCGGCGGTCGTCGTCCTGACCGTAGCCGGTGATCGCCACGATGTACACCTTGTCCAGACCGTGCTCGCGCAGCCGGCGACACACCTCGAAGCCGTCGAGCCCGGGCAGGCCCAGGTCGAGCAGCACGATGCGCGGCTGCCTGCGCTGCGCGACCTCCACGGCCTCCTGGCCGTCATGACACACGGTGGTGTCATAGCCCCGCAACCTGAGCACCATCGCCAGGCTCTCCGCGGCGTCGCGGTTGTCGTCCACGATCAGCACCGGCAGCGCGCTGGCGAGCGGCGCGTCGGAGCCCGGTGCCGCCGCGCTCTCGCTGGCGGGCACGCGCTGACGCTGAACGGAGCACGGCAGCGAGACGCAGAACTCGGCACCCCGCCCCCGCCCCGCGCTCGAGGCCTGGATGCGGCCGCCGTGCAGCTCGACCAGGCTCTTCACCAGCGACAGACCGATCCCCAGGCCGCCTTCCGAGCGGGCCACGCTGCGCTCGACCTGGGCGAACAGGTCGAACACCTTGCCCAGCATCTCGGGCGCGATGCCGACGCCGCGGTCACGCACGCGGATCACGGCGCGGTCGTCCTGGCGCTCGGCGGTGACCGTGATCTCGCCACCGTCCTCCTGGAACTTGGCGGCGTTGTTCAAGAGGTTCGACACCACCTGAGTGAGTCGCACCAGGTCGCCCAGCACCGGCACCGGGCGCCTGGGCAGCTCGACGTGCAGGGTGTGGCGGTGCGTGTCGATCATGGGGCGGCTGGTCTCCACCGCGCCGGCGACCACGGTCGCGAGGTCGAGCGGCTCGAGCTGCAGCTGGATCTTGCCGCGCGTGATGCGAGAGACGTCGAGCAGGTCGTCGACCAGCCGTGTGAGCTGCTCGACCTGGCGCTCGATCACGTCGCGTCCCCACTCACTCACGCCGTCGCTGCGGCCGGTCTGGCGCAGGAGCTTCACGGTGTTGCGGATCGGCGCGAGCGGGTTGCGCAGCTCGTGGGCGAGCATGGCGAGAAACTCGTCCTTGCGGCGGTCGGCCTCGCGCAGGCCCTCCTCGGCGCGCTTGCGCTCTTCGACGTCGGTGCAGGTGCCGACCCATTTGCCGACCGCCCCCGACGCATCGGGCACCGGCTCGCCCGTGAGCCGGAACCAGCGGTACACGCCGTCCTCCCGGCGCAGCCGCACCTCGATGTCGAGCCCGTACTCGCCGCCGGTCGCGATCGCCTTGCGCCACTCCGAGAGCGCGAATTCCCGGTCGTCGGGGTGGAAGTAGTCGAGCCAGCGTTCGCCGAGTGACTCCTCGGCCGGGGCGCCGGTGTAGTCGTACCAGCGCGGGTTGTGGTAGCTGACGCGGCCTTCGGCGTCGGACTCCCAGACCAGGTGCGGCATGCGCTCGGACAGCGAGCGGAAGCGCTCCTCGCTCTCGCGCAGGCGTGCAGCCGACGCCTCGAGCTCGCGCGTGCGCTCCTCGACGCGCCGCTCGAGCTCGGCGTTCCAGCGCGTGAGCCGGTTGGTCTTGCGGTGCAGGTCGGCGAGCACGCGGATCTTCGCGCGCAGCATCTCGGGCACGACCGGCACCTGCAGGTAGTCGACCGCGCCGGTCTCGTAGCCCTTGAGCCGGTCGAGGTCCGACAGGTGCACCGCAGACACGAAGATGATCGCCGTCTTCTGGCAGCGCGGGTGCTGCCGGATCATGGACGCGAGCTCGAAGCCGTCGACGTCGGGCATGCTCACGTCCATGACCACGATCGCGAAGTCGTCGCGCAACAGGTGCGCGAGCGCGGTGCGCGCCGACGTGGCCTTCACCAGGTTCTCGCCCAGCTCGGCCAGGATCGTCTCGTAGGTGAGCAGCTTCCCCGGCTGGTCGTCGACCAGGAGGATGTTCAAGCGATCGTCGTCGCCCTCGGCTCGGGTCGGCTCGTCCATCAACGGTGCAGCCACAGGCGCAGCGCGGAGAGCAGCTGTTCCGTGTTCACGGGCTTGGCGAGATAGTCGGACGCGCCCGCTTCGAGACACTTCTCGCGGTCGCCTTTCATGGCCTTCGCGGTCAGCGCAATGATCGGCAGGCGCCGGAACTCGGGGACACCCCGGATCAGCCCGATGGTCTCGTAGCCGTCCATCTCGGGCATCATGATGTCCATCAGCACGATCGCGACCTCGGGCTTGGCGTGCACCAGCTCGATCGCCTCGTGGCCGGTCGTGGCGGTGAGCACCACCATGCCGCGCCGCTCGAGCACGCTCGAGAGCGCGAAGATGTTGCGCACGTCGTCGTCGACCACGAGCACGTGCTTGCCCACCAGGTCGTCGTCGGAGCCGTGCAGGCGCTCGAGCATGGCCTGCTTCTCCGGCGGCAGCTCGGACACCACGCGGTGCAGGAACAGCGCGGTCTCGTCGAGCAGTCGTTCGGGTGACTCGACGCCCTTCACCACGATGCTGCGCGCCATGGTCTGGAGCTTGAGCTCCTCCTCGTGGGAGAGCTCCTTGCCCGTGAACACCACCACGGGCAGGTCGCTGAGCGACGGGTCGTCGCGCATGCGCTCGAGCACCTCGAAGCCCGACATGTCGGGCAGGCGCAGGTCGAGCACCACGCAGTCGGGCGCATTTGCGCGCATCTCCGCGAGCGCGGCCTCGCCCGAGTCGGCCGTGGTGATGTCGATGTCGTCGTGGCCCAGGAGTGACTCGATGCTGCTGCGCTCCGCGGCGTCGTCTTCGATCACCAAGAGGCGCTTGCGGCGCGGTGCCGCGAACTCCTTGATGCGCATCAGCGCCGCCTCGAGTCCCTCGGTCGTGGTGGGCTTGGTCACGAACGAGAAAGCGCCGCGCGCCAGCCCGTGCTGGCGGTCCTCGTCGAGCGTCACGATCTGCACCGGGATGTGCCGCGCCGCAGGGTCGCGCTTCAGGTGCGAGAGCACGGTCCAGCCCAGCATGTCGGGCAGGAACACGTCGAGTGACACGGCCGTGGGCTGGTACTGGCGCGCCAACGCGAGCGCGTCGGCGCCGCGCATGGCGACCAGCGCCTTGAAGCCGTGGTCGCGCGCCAGGTCGGCCATGATGCGCGCGTAGTGCGGGTCGTCCTCGACGATCAGCATCACGGCGTCGCCGGGCTCGAGACTCTCGCGGTCGTCAGGGACGGCTTCGGTCGGGCGCTCCGATGGATGCAGCGCAGGGAAAGCGGTGCGCGGGCGCCCGCCGAAGCCGTCAGCACTGGCAGGCAGGCTCGTCACCGGCGAGCCGGCATAACGCAAGGGGAGATACAGCGTGAACGTGCTGCCCGTGCCCGGGACGCTGCGCAGGTGGATCTCGCCGCCGAGCAGCGAGGCCAGCTCGCGGCTGATCGCAAGACCGAGGCCCGTGCCGCCGTACTTGCGGCTGGTGCTCGCGTCGGCTTGCTGGAAGGCCTCGAACACGATGCGCTGCTTGTCGGGCGGGATGCCGATGCCGGTGTCTGCGACCTCGAACGCCACGACCGTGCCGGCCGTCGACAGGATCGGGTGGTCGAGCGTGTAGCCGGCACGCGCCGCCGACACCGAAAGGCGTACACCTCCGCGCTCGGTGAACTTGAACGCGTTCGAGAGCAGGTTCTTCAGCACCTGCTGCAGGCGCTTGGAGTCGGTGACCAGGCTGCGCGGCAGGGTCGGGTCGACGACCACGTCGAACGACAGCTCGCGCGCCTCGGCCTCGTGCCGGAACGTGCGAGACACGACCTCGACGAGGTTCGAGAACGACAGCTCGGCGGCGTCGACCGTGACCGTGCCGGACTCGATCTTGGTCAGGTCAAGGATGTCGCTGATCAGGTTCAGGAGGTCGGTGCCGGCACCGTGGATGGTGCGCGCGAACTCGACCTGCTTGCCGCTCAGGTTGCCGTCGGGGTTGTCGCTGAGCTGCTGGCCCAGGATCAGGATCGAGTTCAGCGGCGTGCGCAGCTCGTGCGACATGTTGGCGAGGAACTCGGACTTGTACTTCGAGGTCAGCGCGAGCTCGCTCGCCTTCTCCTCGAGCGCGCGCCGCGCCTGCTCGATCTCCTGGTTCTTGCGCTCGACCTCGACGTTCTGTTCGACCAGCTGCTGCGCTTTCTGCGCCAGCTGCTCGTTGGTCTGCTGCAGCTCCTTCTGCTGCGCCTGCAGCTCGGCGGCGAGCGTCTGCGACTGCTTGAGCAGCGCCTCGGTCTGCATCGTGGCCTCGATCGAGTTCAGCACGATGCCCAGGTTCGCGGTCATCTGCTCGAGGAAGGCCAGGTGCGAGTCACTGAAGCTGCCGAGCGAGGCCAGCTCGATCACGGCCTTGACGTCGCTCTCGAACAGCACGGGCAGCACGATCAGGTTGCGCGGCACGGCCGAGAACAGGCTCGAGCGGATGGGAGTCACGTTGGGCGGCAGGTCGGCCAGCAACAGGCTGCGCTTCTCGGCGGCGCATTGCCCGACCAGGCCCTCGCCCATGCCGAGCACCTGCGGATGGCCCTCGGCCAAGTCGTCGGCGTAGGCCGCCAGCAGCTTGAGTCGCGGCTGGTCGTCGCTCTCCATCTGGTAGATCACGCCCTGGGCCGCGTTGACCAGCGGCGCGAGGAAGGAGAGCAGCATGCGGCCGACGGTGGTCAGGTCGCGCTGACCCTGGAGCATGTTGGTCACGCTGGCGAGGCTCGTCTTCAGCCAGTCCTGCTCCGTGTTGCGGTCGGTCGTGAGCCGCAGGTTGTCGATCATGGTGTTGATGTAGTCTTTGAGCTCGGCGACCTCGCCGCGCGCGTCGACCGAGATCGAGCGCGTGAGATCGCCCTTCGTGACTGCCGTCGCCACCTCGGCGATCGCGCGCACCTGCGTGGTGAGGTTCGCGGCCAGCAGGTTCACGTTGCCGGTGAGGTCCTTCCACGTGCCCGACGCGCCGGGCACGTTGGCCTGGCCGCCGAGCCGGCCGTCGACGCCGACCTCGCGCGCCACGGTGGTGACCTGCTGCGCGAAGGTCGCGAGCGTGCCGGTCATGGCGTTGATCGTGTCGGCCAGCGCCGCGACCTCGCCCTTCGACTTCACGGCCAGCTTCTGCGACAGGTCGCCCTCGGCGACCGCGGTCACGACCTTCACGATGCCGCGCACCTGCTCGGTGAGGTTCGCGGCCATGACGTTCACGGTGTCGGTCAGGTCCTTCCACGTGCCCGCGACGCCGGGCACCTGGGCCTGGCCGCCGAGCTTGCCCTCGGTGCCGACCTCGCGCGCCACGCGAGTCACCTCGCCGGCGAACGCGTTCAGCTGGTCGACCATGGTGTTGAACGTGTTGGTGAGCTCGAGGATCTCGCCGCGCACGTCGACGGTGATCTTGCGCGACAGGTCGCCGCGC
>DATKAO010000186.1 GCA_035498015.1 Myxococcota bacterium | reverse complement strand
GACCGGACCGCGGATCTCGTGTTCTCGAATGACGTAGGCGGTCTGCTCGACCCTCGGAACGTGGTCGCTCGCTACTTCAAGCCCGCGCTCTCGGCGGCGGGGCTGTCGACGGCGATCCGCCTCTACGACCTCAGACACTCGCACGCGACCCTGCTGCTGCACGAAGGCGTGAACGTGAAGGCGGTCTCCGCTCGGCTCGGCCATGCGTCGGCTGCGATGACGCTCGACCGGTACGCGCACGCACTGCCGGCGGCAGAGGCTCAGGCCGTAGCGGCGCTCGATGCCGTGCTCGGGCGGTAGCTGGGTCTGGTTTGGCAACGTTGGCACCACACTGGCACCACGACTGAGACCCGACTCGCCAAAATCCTCAGCGTCCCCGGCGCGATTCGAACGCACGACCTGCTGCTTAGGAGGCAGCCGCTCTATCCAACTGAGCTACGGGGACGTGGCGGCGAGTCTAGCGTCTGGCGGGCGGGAGTCAGCCGAGCAGGATCTGCTCGAAGAACTCGTCGAAGGTCTCGTTGCCGCGCGGGATGTAGACGCCGAAGCCGGGCTTGGCTTTCTCGGCGGGGGCGAGCTGGTCGGTCGTCCAGCGCACCAGGCCGCGCGCCTCGATCTTGGTGCCGTTGCGGTCGGGGAAGACGATGCGCACGTCGGCGCCCACGGGCGGCAGGACGCTGGAGCGCACGAAGACGCCTTCCTTCGAGACGTTCTTGATGTAGCCCTTGCCGCGCATCGAGCCGGCCTCGAAGGAGGCCGGGATGCGCTTCAGGATCCTGCGCAGCTTGCGCCTCTCGACCTCGGGGGCCTTCCGCATCTCGCCGGTATCGACGCCCCCGCAAGACGCCTTTACGAGCCGGGGGCCGGGGACGCGCAGCGGATGCGCAGGGCGCACCTACCTCCGGTGCTTCATGTCCTGCGTGGCGTAGAGCCTGAACTCCCGGCCGTCTTTTGCGATGAATCGGAAGGAATAGCGGCGGAACTTCTCGCCTTCGGCGTCGCCGAAGCTCTTGCGCCCGTCGAAGTCGGCGTAGAGCTTCGCGCCGTCGCTCCCGGGCTGGATGGGTTCGACCACCAGCCGGCTGTCGCCGCCGCCGAAGTCGAGCTCGCGCGGGGACACGTTGTCGGGGTTGGAGCCGATCGGGCGCTCCTTCAGCACGCCTTCGTGCGCGTTGTAGGTGAGTGACCCGCTCTGCGCGGAGCGCCGGAAGTCGGTGCTTCCCAGGTCCTTGCGGTTGTGCGAGCGGTAGTGGAGCAGGATCGTGCCGCGCCGGTCGGGCACGCGGCGCTCGATCAGGTTGTAGCAGTAGTCGACGTCGCCCACCTCGATGCCGAAGAAGGTGACCTTGAGTGAGTTGCCGCCGCCTGCCTCGGGCGCGGGCTTGAGCTCGATGGCGTCTTCGATCTGCAAGACGCTTCCGTCCTGGCGTTTGCAGGTGACCGGTGCGGAGAAGCGGCCGGCGATGTAGGCGATCGCGATCTCGTCCTCGGTCAGGTGCTGGGGCTGCTGGTAGCCGTCCTGCGCGCGCACCGAAGCCGCGAGCACGAGGCAGAGGAGGGCGGGTATCCTGCGGTGCATGCCGAGCTCCTTCGACGCGGCGCTGGCCGCGCGCGATCTATCGCCCCTCCAGCGCGGGCCGGCGCGCGTGCTGCAGCTCAACCTGACCCGCCGCTGCAATCTCGCCTGCCATCACTGCCACGTCGAGTCTTCGCCCAGGCGCACCGAGGCCATGGACGCGCGCACGGTGGCGCGCGCGCTCGAGCTCTTGGCGGCGAGCCCGGGCATCGAGGTCGTGGACCTGACGGGCGGTGCGCCGGAGATGCACGGATCTTTCCGCGAGCTCGTGCGCGAGGCGCGGCGGCTGGGCCGGCGCGTGATGGACCGCTGCAACCTGACCATCTTGCAGGAGCCCGGCCACGCCGACACCGCCGAGTTTCTCGCCGCGCACCAGGTCGAGGTCGTGGCCTCGCTGCCCTGCTACCAGGAGGGCAACGTCGATGGCCAGCGCGGGCGCGGCGTGTTCGAGCGCAGCATCGCGGCGCTGCAGGCGCTGAACGCGCTGGGCTACGGCGGACCCGACAGCCCGCTCGCGCTCGACCTCGTGTACAACCCGGTGGGGCCGAGTCTGCCGCCCGCGCAGGCCGCGCTCGAGGCCGACTACCGGCGTGAGCTCGGGAGTCACTACGGGATCGCGTTCCGGCGCCTGCTCACGCTGACCAACATGCCGATCCGCCGCCACGCCGAGTGGCTCGCGCGCCGCGGCGAGCTTGCGCGTTACCAGGCTTTGCTCGTGAATCACTTCAATCCCGAGACACTGCCCGGCCTGATGTGCCGCGACACGGTCTCGGTCGACTGGCGCGGGGAGCTCTTCGACTGCGACTTCAACCAGGCGCTCGACCTGCCGCTGGGCGAGGCGCGCCGCACGCTGTGGAGCGTGAGTCACTTCGGCGAGCTCACGGGCCTGCCGATCGCGACCGGCGAGCACTGCTTCGGCTGCACGGCCGGCGCCGGCTCGAGCTGCGGCGGGGCGCTGGTCCAGTGAGCGAGTGGGGCCAGGTCGAGCCCGCGGCGGAGCGCTGGAACCGGGCGCTCGTCGAGCACGCGCATCCCCCGGGCTGGCGGAACCCCGCACCCGCCGCGCGCTACGACCTGGTGGTGCTGGGCGGCGGCACGGCGGGGCTGGTGTCGGCGATCGTCTCGGCGGGGCTGGGGGCGCGGGTTGCGCTGGTGGAGCGGCACCTGCTCGGCGGCGACTGCCTGGTGAGCGGCTGCGTGCCCTCGAAGACCCTGCTGCGCTCGGCGCGCGCCGCGGCCGACGTGCGCGCGGCGACACAGTTCGGTGTGCGGGTGCCGGAGAAGGTCGAGGTCGACTTCTCGGCGGTCATGGAGCGCGTGCGGCGGGTGCGCGCCGAGATCGCGCCGCACGACTCGGCCAAGCGCTACAGCGAGCTCGGCATCGACGTGTTTCTCGGCCACGGGCGCTTCGTCGACGCGCGCACGCTCGAGGTGGCCGGTGCCCGGCTGCCGTTCAAGCGCGCGGTGGTGGCCACCGGCGCGCGCGCCGCGCCGCCGCCGATCCCGGGCCTCGAGGACTGTCTCACCAACGAGAGCGTCTGGTCGCTCGTCGAGCAGCCGCGGCGGCTGGCGGTCATTGGGGCAGGGCCGGCCGGCTGCGAGCTGGCCCAGGCGTTCGCCCGGCTGGGCACGCAGGTCACTGCACTCGAGCTCGCGCCGCAGGTCCTGATTCGCGAGGACCCGGACGCGGCGGCGCTGGTGGCGGCGGCGCTCGAGCAGGATGGCGTCGAGCTCCTGCTCGGCGCGAAGCTCGAGCGCGTGGAGCGGCGCGGCGCGGCGCGCGTGCTGCGGGTGAGCACCGCGCACGGCCCGCGCGAGGTGGAGGCCGACGCCGTGCTGGTCGCGGTCGGCCGCGCGCCCAACGTGGAGGACGCCGGGCTCGAAGCCGCGGGCATCCGCTACGACGCCCGGGGAGTCACGGTCGACGCGCAGCTCCGCACCAGCAACCCCCGCGTCTTCGCCGCCGGCGACGTGTGTCTCGAGACCAAGTTCACGCATGCCGCCGACGCTTCCGCGAAGCTCGTGGTGCGCAACGCCTTCTTCTTCGGGCGGCGGCGCGCGGCCGACCTGGTGATTCCCTGGGTCACCTACACCGATCCCGAGGTCGCGCACGTGGGTCTCTACGAGCGCGACGCGCACGCGCGGGGCATCGCCGTCGACTCCTTCCAGGCGCCGCTCGCCGACAACGACCGCGCGCGCGCGGACGGCGAGTCCGCGGGCTTCATGAAGGTGCACGTGCGCAAGGGCAGCGACGCGATCCTGGGCGCGACCGTGGTCGCGAGACACGCGGGCGACCTGATCGCGCCGCTGGCCACCGCCATGGCCGGCGGCGTAGGCCTGGGCAAGCTCGTGGAGCTCGTGCTGCCGTACCCCACGCAGCCCGAGCTGATCAAGACGGTCGCGTCGGCCTACACGCGCACGCGACTCACTCCGCTGGCGGCACGCGTGCTGCGCGGCCTGATCCGCTCCAAGCGGTAGTCTGATTGACTACGTTCGCCTGCGGCTCACTGCGCGTGGCTTCGCCACTTGCGGGCCTCGCTCAGGGCGGCCTTCGCTCGGCTAGACCTTATTGTGCTTCACTGCCCGCGCGGCCAGGATCGCCTGGACCATCGCTTCGGGAATGGGCTCCTGCGGGTCCTCGTGCGCCATCTCGCAGGTCTTCACCGTCGCCCGGTAGCTCTCGAGGTACGTGAGGCACGGGGGACAGAGCTGGATGTGACCTTCGAACACGCGCTGCTGCGCGGCGGGCAGGTCACCGTTGAGATAGTCGATCAAGAAGTCCGTGCACTCACGACAGTTCATGCGGCCCCCCGCGTGCGCATGTGCGGATCGAGCAGGGTGCGCAGCGCCAGGCGCGCCCGGTGCAGGCGAATCTTCGCGGCATTGGGTGTGACACCGAGCAACTCGGCCGTCTCCTTCGTGTCGAGGCCTTCGATGTCGCGAAGCATGAGGACGGTTCGGTAGTCCTCGGGCAGCTGGTCGATCTGGCTGCGCACGAGCTGCCGGGTCTCCTGGCGCTCCAGGGCGTCGAGCTGGGCCGGGCTGCGCCATTCGGCGGGCTCGTCGACCCGGTGACCGTCCTCGAAGAACTTGGGCAGGAGCTCCTCGATCGAGACCTCGGGCCGGCGCGTGCGCGTGCGCAGCTTCATCAGCGCCGCGTTCACCACGATCCGGTGGAGCCAGGTCGAGAGCCGCGCGCCGCCCTCGAAGCTGGCGATTGCGCGGAAGGCCGAAACGAACGCCTCCTGCACGGCATCGGCGGCGTCGTCCTCGGAGCGCAGCAGCCGGCGGGCCACCGCGAGCATGCGCCCGCCTTGCGTGCGCACCAGCTCCGCGTACGCTGCCTCGTCGCCCGCGCGCAGGCGCGCGACGAGAGCGGCTTCTGCACTCGCTGCAGCGTTGGGATCGGCGGTCTGTGCCACGCGGGAAAACCTAACATAGGACTTACGTTGAGACTCGCTGGCAGCCTCGTGCTCTGTGCCGCCGTTTGCGCGCTCGCCTGCTCGCGCGCGGCCGAGCCGCCGTACGGCCTCGGCAAGTTCCCGGAGCAGCACTGGCGCTTCGAGGCCGACGAGCTGACCGAGATCGACGGCACGAAGGTCACGATCGAACGCGCGGCCGACGTGGTGCTGCGCGCCGAGCCCGAGCCCGAGCGAGACACTCCGCTCGACCTCTACGTGGAGCGCTACCGGATCCGCATCGACGGCGCGCCCGCGGGCACGAGCGAGCTCCAGGTCTCGGAGCTCGGACTCACCGCGACCACGGCCGAAGGGCCGGTCTCGCTGGGCGCGGGCGATCCGACCCCCGCGGGAGACACCGTGCTCGAGCTGCGCGCGCGCCCCGTGGCCTCCGCCGAGCTCGACCGCTTCGGCGCGGCGACCCACCCCGCGTGGGCCAGCCAGCATCCCGTCTGGGCGGGCCTGTCGCTCGCCGACTGGTGGCTGCTCGCCCTACCGCCCCAGGGCTCACCCGCTGGTCCCACGCTCCGGGCGCTGCCGCAGATCGGGCAGTACGCGCTCGGCCTCGACGTGCCCATGCGCTGGCAGGGCGGCGCCGGGGAAGGGCGGGTCAGCGCCGACTCACTGCACCTGGCGAGCGGCTTCGACGGCCGGGCCGAGGTCGAGGCGCGCTCCCAGGCCGACCTGGCCCCCGATGGCCGCGTGCGCGCCGCGCGGCTGCAGGTGGCGCTCGACTTCAAGGCGACCAACGGCACGCACGTCCGGTCGAGTCACAAGATTCGCTGGACCTGCAGCGACTGCGGTCCGGGCGTCAACCCGCCGCCGCCGCGACCCGATACCGATCGAGGCCGTGACGGAACTCCGCAGCAAGGACACCTGGACGATCTTCCGGATCATGGCGGAGTTCGTCGAGGGCTTTGAGACGCTCGCCCCGATCTTTCCCGCGGTCTCGGTGTTCGGCGGCGCGCGCGTCGCGCGAGACACTCCGATCTACCAGCTCGGGCGCGAGATCGGCCGTTGCCTGGGGCGCGAAGGCTTCGCCGTGATCACCGGCGGCGGCCCCGGCGCCATGGAGGCCGCGAACCGCGGCGCGCACGAGGTCGAGGCGCCGTCGGTCGGTCTCAACATCAAGCTGCCCTTCGAGCAGCACGACAACGGCTACGCCGACACCGTGATCCACTTCGACTACTTCTTCGCGCGCAAGGTCATGTTCGTGAAGTACGCCTGCGCGTTCGTGATGCTGCCGGGCGGCTTCGGCACCTTCGACGAGCTGTTCGAGTGTCTCACCCTGAAGCAGACCGGCAAGTCGCGCGACACGCCGGTGATCCTGGTCGGCACTCGGTTCTGGTCGGGTCTGCTCGACTGGCTGCAGAGCGAGGTCGTGAAGCAGGGCCTGATCGGCCCCAAGGACCTCAAGCTCTTCTCGGTGGTCGACTCCGCCGAAGAGGTCTGCCGCCTGGTGCGCGAAGGCTGGGACCGCCGCCGCAAGGACCTGCACCGCGACGATCCCACCTGACTTGGCGTTCGTTCGCCTGCGGCTCACTGCGCGTGGCTTCGCCACTTGCGGGCCTCGCTCAGGGCGGCCTTCGCTCGGCCTGACCGCCGCCGCAAGGACCTGCACCGCGACGATCCCACCTGACTTGGCGTTCGTTCGCCTGCGGCTCACTGCGCGCGACTCCGTCGTTTGCAGGCCTCGCTCAGGGCGGCCTTCGCTCGGCCTAGGGGGCGAGGTACTCGCGGCCGCAGGAGCGGCAGTGGGCGCGGGTGTGCTTCACGGACAGCACCGCGCCGCAGTCACACAGGCCCGAGAGCCGGCGCGCGCTGGCCTCGAGCTCGGTCCACGACTCGTCGCCGCTCTCGATCCGGAAGTGCTCGCCGTCGCGCACCACGACCGCGCCGGCCACGAGCAGGCGGTCGACGTCCATCTCGCCCTCGTGGAGCAGGCTCTCGGTCACGATCTCGCGCGCGCGCCGGGTCAGCCAGCGGAACTTCATGCGCGGGGGGCTGAGCAAGCGCCATGCCCGCCAGAATCGGCCTCAAAACGCCGTTCTCGCGGCCCGGAGCCAGGGTAGGGCGCCCGTGCGACCCCCGGGTGTGAAGACCGTTTCCGTCAGCGGAAGGTGAAGACCATGTGCGTCTGGCCGATCTCGATCTCGTCGCCGTGGGCGAGCTCGGCGGTGCGCACGCGCTTGCCGTTGACCTTCACGCCGTTGGTGCTCTGCAGGTCCTCGAGGTTGGCGGTCTCGCCATCGCACAGCACCACCGCGTGCTCGCGGCTCATGCTGTCGTCCGGGATCTGCAGGTCGCAGGTGGGCGCGCGGCCGATCAGCGTCTCGGGCTTGCTGATCTCGAACACCTCGTCCGGCTGTCCGGACATGCGCACGATGAGCGCGGCCTTGGGCATCGCGGTCGGAATCGGCAACGCTCGGAGACCGCTTGATCCCTGGCCGATGGTCGGGTGGGCACCCTACCCACGCTCCGGTGGTCGCGTGGGCACCCTACCCACGCTCCGGTCGTCAGAGACGGCGGTGTCTAAGAGCGGGCAGGCGCCGGCGGATCTCCGCCTGGCGGGCGAAGTCGAGCTCGGCCAGCCCGATGCCCTCGCCGTCGGGCACGACGCAGAGCAGGGTGCCCCAGGGGTCGGCGATCAACGACCGGCCGAAGGAGCGGCGGCTCGGGTTGTGGTCGCCGAACTGCGCCGACGCCACCACGTAGCACTGGTTCTCGATCGCGCGCGCGCGCAGCAGCACCTCCCAGTGGTCGCGCCCGGTCGGCACCGTGAAGGCCGAGGGCACGAGCAGCACCTCGGCGCCGCGCTCGCTGAGCTGCCGGTAGAGCTCCGGGAAGCGCACGTCGTAGCAGACCGAGAGACCGAGCGTGCAGGCGTCGGTCTTGGCCAGCGCGAGCTCGCTGCCCGGC
>DATKAO010000185.1 GCA_035498015.1 Myxococcota bacterium | reverse complement strand
ATCCCGGCCGCCGCCGCCGCGCCGAACACGCCCAGCGTCGCAGTCGCGTGCCAGCCCTTCTCGTAGTGACCGCGCCCGAGCGCCTGGCCGAGCCGCGCCTCGACCTCGAAGCCCGCCACGTAGGCGCGCAGGAAGTCGGCGCCGGACGCGCCGGTCTTCTCCGCCGCCGCGAACACCGCCGGCAAGAGCGGCACGGTCGGGTGGCCGTTCAGCGCCCAGCTCACATCGTCGAAGTCGAGCGCGTGCGCGGCCGTGCCGTTCACGAGCGCCGCGAGCTCGGCCGGGACGCGCTCGCCGGTGCCCCAGAGCGTGGCCACGCCGGCGCCCTGCTGGGCGAGCGCGAACTCGCGCACGCGGCGCGTGGCCGGCTCGCGCCGGCCCGCGATCGCGCAGCCGAGTGAGTCGAGGATCGCGTCGCGCGCGGTCGCGCGCACGGGCGCCGGGACGTCCTCGAGCCGGAGCGCCAGAGCGAAATCGGCCAGCCGCGCGGTCTCGCTCAAGCGCCCCTCAAACCCCCGCGAAGCGCGCGATCTCTTTCGCGGTCGTCTCCGCCTGCTCGGCGAGCGGCAAGTGACCGCAGCGCTCCACCAGCACGACCTGCGAGTTCTTCACGTGCTTGGCGAAGATCTCCGCGTACGACGCCGCGATCAGCTTGTCCTGCGCGCCCCACAAGACGAGCGTAGGCACGCGGATGCGCCAGAGCCTGCGCTCGAGCCCGGTGTCGGGCACCGGGAACAGGAACTTCGCGGCCGTGCGGAAGCCCAGGAAGATCGCGATCAGAGCGTCGATCTGCGCCTGCGTGCGGTCGTCCTTGTCGCTCATGAGCGAAGTGAGTGCCGCCATGTTCCGGGCCGGCGCGCTGTTCAGGTCGTAGAACAGGAACGGCAGGAGCTCCCCGATCGTGAGTCCGAAGATGTCGACCACGGGTGACTCGTCGCGCCACACGCCGACCGGCGCCATGAGCACGAGCTTGCCCACCTCTTTGGGCCGCAGCGCCGCCATCTCGGCCGCGATCCAGCCGCCGAACGACTCACCGACCAGGAGCGGCTTGTCGAGGCCGAGCTTCTCCACGAGGTCGAAGCCCAGCTGCCACAGCTCGAGCGCGTCCTCGATCTTCTCCAGCCCCTCGGAGGGCGACTTGCCGAAGCCCGGCAGCGCGGGCGCATACACGTGGAAGTGTTTGGCCAGGAGCGCCAAACCCCCGTCCCAGCCGACGCCGCCGGCGCCGTGCAAGAAGAACAGGGGCGGCCCCGAGCCGGCCTCCTGCACCTCGAGCGTCGGGCGACCCGGGCCCAGCTCGACCATGCGCGACCTGGGCTCGGTCATCGCGCGGCTCCCGCCGGCATGCTGGCGCCGGCCTTGGCGCGCCGCGCCGCCGGCAGGGCCTTGGGCCACCAGCGGTCCTCGTAGTCGGAGTAGATGTGCTTCAGCTTGGGCAGGATCTGCTCGCCGGCCAGCCGGGTCGAGCGGTTCACGAGCTCGGCCGGCGCGGAGCCGATGTGACAGCCGAGCAGCACGTGACCCACGCGCAGCGTCTTCGCCAGCTCCTCGACCTGCTGTCTCACCGTCTCCGGCGAGCCCGCCAGGATGTAGCCCTCGTTCACGAGCTGCTTCCAGCTCTTGTCGATGCCCATGTTCTGCGTGGTGTTCCCGAACTGACTCACGATGCCGGCGCGCAGCGACGCCTCGGTGCGGTAGCCCGGCGCCTCGGACGTTCCCGGATAAAGGTGCAGACACTTGTTGAAGAAGTAGTCGACGTGCGGCCACCACTCCTTCTCGCACTGCGCGTCGGTCTCGCTGATGCAGACCTGCTGGAAGAACGCTGCCGAATGCGGGTTGTCGTCGGCGCCCAGCGCCGCGCGCCGCTCCCAGTAGCCGTTCATCATGTTGCGCGCGCGCTTGTAACCCGAGAACGAGAGATAGCTGTAGTTGTAGTCGTGCTGCGCGCAGAAATCCCAGGTCTCGATCGAGCCCAGGCCCGGGATCCACACCGGCGGGTTGGGCTGCTGCACGGGCCGCGGCCACAGGTTCACGTAACGCAGCTTGGTGTACTTGCCGCTGAACGCGAACGGCTCGCGCGTGCGCCAGGCCTTCATGATCAGGTCGTGGCCCTCGCGGTACTTGTCGCGCACGGTCGCCGGGTTCTGGCCCGAGCAGTAGTTGATGTCCATCGACGTGCCGACCGGGAAGCCCGCGATCAGCCGCCCGCCCGAGATCACGTCGAGCATCGCGAACTCCTCCGCGATGCGGGTGGGCGGGTTGTAACAGACGATCGAGTTGCCCAGCACGAGCAGCATGGCCTTCGAGGTGCGGCGCGCGAGGGTGGCCGCCATGATGTTCGGCGACGGCATCATCCCGTACGCGTTCTGGTGGTGCTCGTTCACGGCGATGGCGTCGAAGCCGCACTGCTCGGCGTACTCGAGCATGTCGAGATACTCGTTGTAGAGGTCGTGACCCTTCTCCGGATCGTAGATGCCGTTGGGCAGGTCGACCCAGACGCTGTGGTAGCGCTGGCGGAAGTCCGCCGGCAGCCAGCGGTACGGCATCAGGTGGAACCACGTGAACTTCATGGCGTCCCTCCCGTTCGGGTGCGCAGGTCGCGCTGCCCGTTAGTGGACCGCGTCCGGCGGCCCAAATCAAGTCAGCGGAGGGGCCGGCCGCGGCGGATGGTGTCTGCGATCTCGCTGGGGCTCTCCAGCAAGAATTCGACGCCGGCGGCGCGCAGCTCTTCGCGCCCGCGCAGGCCCCAGCCGCAGCCGATCGTGCGCGCGCCGGCGGCGCGGCCCGTCTCCACGTCGACCGCGCTGTCGCCGATCATCCAGATCTCGCAGGGCCGGCGCACGCCCAGCCGCTCGATGACTCCGGTGATCAGCGCCGGGTCCGGCTTGCGCACCGGCAGCGTGTCGCCGCCCAGCACCGCGCCGAACACGCCTTTGATGCCGAGCCCGTCGATGATCCGGTCGAGGAAGCGCGCCGGCTTGTTGGAGAGCACGGCCAGCCGGTCGTGCGAGAGCGACTCGAGACATTGCGAGATGCCGGGGTAGAGCTCGGTGGTGTCGAGACAGCAGCGGTCGTAGTGAGTGCGGAAGCGCTCGTAGTGACCCTCGAGTCTCTCCGGCGCACGCTCGTTCTCGGGCAGCGCGTTGGCCAGGAGCTTCAGCGCCCCGTCGCCGATCCAGGCCCGCACCTGCGGGCCCTCGACGGGCGGCAGACCGGTGTCGGCCAGCGTGCGGTTGAGCGCGGTCTGCAGATCGCGCCACGTGTCCGCGAGCGTTCCGTCGAAGTCGAACACGACGACGCGACTCGTCTCCGCAAGAGCCATGGCCTCCTAGACTAAATCGCTCGGGCTTTCTGCGCGAGAGCGCCGGTGGTACGTTCGAGCCCGTGATTTTCCCGCTGCGCCTCAAGCTGGCGCTCCTGTCCAGCCTGTTACTCGTCGGCGCGATCGGCACTGTGTCGCTGGTCGTGCTCGACCGCAGCGCCCGCGCGCTGGCCGACGAGGCGGGAAAGCGCGCCGTCGTGCTCGCCCAGCAGCTCGCGCGCAACGCCCGCGAGCCCATGCTGCTGCAGGACGACCTCATGCTGTCGCAGCTGCTCGAGAGCCTGGCGAAAGAGGCCGAGGTGAGCGCCGTGCGCCTGCTCGACAAGGACGGGCGGGTGGTGGCGTCCTCGCAGAAGGGCGATCCCGAGCGCATGCCGCGCATGGCGCTCGGCACCGACCTCGAGACCGAATCCAAGAACGGCGTGCTGGTGGTCGCCTCGCGCATGAGCTACCGCGACGTCGACATCGGCGAGGCGCAGGTCGTGCTCGACGTGGCGGCGGTGACTCGCAACGTGCGCCAGAGCGCGCGCCGCGACGTGCTCTACGCCTCGGGCGTGCTGCTCGCCGTGGGCCTTTTGATCGCCTTCGTGGTCTCGGGCATGGTCAGTCGTCCACTGCAGCGGCTGCGCCTGGCCGTGAACGCGCTGGCCGCAGGCGACCTGTCGGCGCGCGTCGAGCCCAGCTCACGCGACGAGATCGGCGTGCTGACCCGCGCCTTCAACGAGATGAGTCAGAGCCTGGGCGAGAAGCGCCGCATCGAGACGGCCTTCCGCCGCTACGTCTCGGACCACGTGCTCCAGGAGGTGATCGACTCACCCGAGGCGATC
>DATKAO010000184.1 GCA_035498015.1 Myxococcota bacterium | reverse complement strand
CTCGCCGATCGGCGTCTCGAGCGAGATGGGCTCCTTCGCGATCTTGAGCACCATCTGCACCTTCTCGAGCGGCATCTCCATCTCTTCGGCGATCTCTTCCGGCATGGGCTCGCGGCCGAGCTTCTGCACGAGATAGCGCTGGGCGCGCACGAGCTTGTTCATGGTCTCGATCATGTGGACCGGGATGCGGATCGTGCGCGCCTGGTCTGCGATCGCGCGCGTGATCGCCTGCCGGATCCACCAGGTGGCGTAGGTCGAGAACTTGTAGCCGCGCTGGTACTCGAACTTGTCGACGGCCTTCATCAGGCCGATGTTGCCCTCCTGGATCAGGTCCAGGAACTGCAGCCCGCGGTTCGTGTACTTCTTGGCGATCGACACGACCAGGCGCAGGTTGGCTTCGATCAGCTCGCTCTTCGCCTGACTCGCGCGCTCCTTGGCCGAGGTGAAGTGCACGAGTGACTGGCGCGCCTCTTCGAGCGTGCAGCGCGCCTCGTGCTCGATCGTCTCGACCTTGCGCTGGACCGCGAGCACGTCCTTCTCGGCGACCAGCACGGCCTCGGCGTCGCCGCCGAGCTGCATGAGCGCCTTCTTGCCCGGCAGTGAACGGCGCCGCGACTGCTCGGCCAGCGCCAGGAACTCCTGGGCCGTCTTCACGCCGAAGGGCACGAGGATGCCCGCGATCACCCGGCCCTGCTCCTCGATGCCCGCGATGAAGCCGCGGATCTCGTCGGCCAGCTGGTAGATCGACTCCTTCAGGATCCCGGTCTCGCGGATGCGCTGCGCGTTGCGCAGGCGGATCTCGTCGACCTCGGCCTCGAGGCGCGAACGGGTGTCGCGGCTGGTGCGCGCGTTCGACAGCACGCGCACGCGGCGCGACACGTCGGCCTGCGAGCGGCGCAGCGCGGTGAGCGCCTGCAGCAGCTTCCCCTTCTTGTCGTCGAGCGTCTCGGTCTCGCCCTCGGCGATCGGCGGGAACAGGTCCTTCACGTCGCGCTTGCCGCGGCGGATCTCGTCACCGAACCCGAGCAGCTTCTCCGCCGCGACGGGCGACTTCAGGATCTCGGCCAGGGCCGCGTTCTCGCCCGACTCGATGCGCTTGGCGATCTCGACCTCGCCCTCGCGCGTGAGCAGGGAAACGGCGCCCATCTCGCGCAGATACACGCGCACCGGGTCGTTCGAGCGGAAGCCCTCGACCTCTTCCGGCCCGGACGGGCGCCGCCGGGTCTCCGGCTTGCGCATCATGACGGGCGGCTGCCACTGGCGCACCGCGACCGAATGGCGCCGGAACAGCTCGAGCACCTCTTCGAGTCTCTCGGGCGCCGCCAAAAGGTGGTCGGGCAGGACCTTCAACAGCTCTGCGCCGTCGACGAACCCCGCTTCCTTGCTCTTGCGCAGGAGCTGCCGGAAGCTGGGCTGGCCGTTGCCGTTGGCTACACCGTTGTGCGTAGCTCGCCCGTTGCGCTTCGCGGCGCCGTTCGCGCTCTTCCGCTCCGGCTTGGTTAGCGCTGCGGTGCGCAGCGCCACTTCCTCCGGTGCAGTCACTGCGCGTCCGTTGCGCTTCGACGAGGGGGTTTTGGGAGTCTTGGTGGGCGTCATTGGGGGGGAACTCCTCGGCCAGATCTGGGAAAAAAAAGTTAGAGGTGCCTTCTGCGCTTCTCGAGATCGTGAATGCGAGACCGCAGCCGCAGCTCTTCTTCGTCGAGTTGCGCGCGGTCTGTGCAGGATCCGGACCGCTTCGTGAGCTCGGTCAGGGCGCGCTTCTGCACGCCGATCTCGAGCGTCGCGATGCGGTCCGAAACACTCTTGCGGGCGATGCCGGGATCGTCCCAGCCGGCCTCGGCGGCGAGCTCCAGGAGCAGCGCGCGCTCGGCTTCGGGCAGGGGCTCGCCATCGGCGGCCAGGAGGCTTGCGACCGCGCTCCGGCCCAGCTCGGCCGAGGCGGGGAGGAGTCGGGCGAGCAGCTCGCGGCCGGGACCCGGCGCGAGCCACTCGAGGTCGAGCTCGTCGAACAGGGGCACCAGGTCGGGGTGCGCAGCCAGCGCGGCGACGAGTCCGCGAACCGCCGGCTCGATCTCGCGCGCTGCCGGTCGGGCGGTTGCGCCGGCGCGCGCGGGGCTCGTGGCGGTCGACGGGCCGGCATGGCGAGCGAGGGCGTCCTGGACCGCGACGGGCGAGAGCTCGAGCTTGCTGGCGAGCGTGCGGATGTAGCCCGCGCGCTCGATCGGGTTCTTCACGGCCAGAAGAAAGGGCGCCAGCGTGCGCGCGTGCTCGACCTTCTCGCCGACCTCGTCCTTCAGCACGCGGTCGATCAGGTGCTCGAGCAGCGGCACCGCGCTGTCGACGACCGCGCGCAGCGCCGCGACGCCGGACTTCGCGAGCAGCGTGTCGGGGTCCTCACCGAGCGGCAGGAAGGCCGCGCGCACCCGCAGCTCCTCGGCAAACAGAACGGGGAGCGCGCGCTCCGCGGCGGCCTGGCCGGCCGTGTCGCCGTCGAACAGCAGCACGACCTCCTCGGCGTAGCGGCGGATGCGGTGCGCGTGTGACTGGGTGAGTGCCGTGCCACAGGGCGCAACGCCCTCGTGCAGGCCCGCGCGGTGCAGCGCCAGCAGGTCGAAATAGCCCTCGACCACGATCACCCGGCCGTGCTCGCGGATGGCGTCCAACGCCTGCGCGAGCCCGAAGAGCACGCGGCTCTTCTTGTACACCGGTGACTCGGGCGAGTTGAGATACTTGGGCGTGTCGTCGCCCTGGGCCCGGCCGCCGAAGCCCGCGATCTGGCCGCTCGGGTCGGTGATCGGAAAGACCACGCGGTTGCGGAAGCGGTCGTAGTGGCCTTCGCTGTTCTGCCGGCGCGCGATCAGCCCCGCGAGCTCGGCATCGGCGGGCGCGATGCCCGCGCGCCGCAGGTGAGTCACCAGGCCGTCCCAGCCGGGGGGCGCGAACCCGACCCGGAAGCGGTCGATCAGGTCCTCGCCGACCCCGCGCTCCGCGAGATACTGGCGGCCGGTCGCCCCGTGCGGCCCGCGCAGCTCGGCCCGGAAGTAGGCGCAGGCGGCCTCGTTCGCGCGGTAGATCGCGGAGGCCTTGCCCTCCTCGCCGCGCTCTTCGGGGATGGCGATGCCCAGCTCGCGGCCCAGCGCGCGCACCGCGTCCGGGAAGTCGAGCCCCTCGTGCTTCATGCGGAACGCGAACACGTCGCCGCCCGCGCCGCAGCCGAAGCAGTAGAAGATCTGCTTGTCCTCGTGCACCTGGAACGAGGGGGTCTTCTCGTCGTGGAACGGGCACAGCCCCCACAGGCGGCTCCCCGACTTCTTCAGGGTGACGTGGCGACCGACGACCTGCGCGATGTCCGCGCGCTCGCGTATCTCGGCCACGACCTGTTCGGGGATTCGACCCACTCCGTCCCTCGCTCCGAGACTCGTGAAGAAGAGTCGTGAACAGAAACAAAAGGCCCGAGCGCTGCTCGGGCCTTGGAATCTAGTAAGCGGCCTTCAGCTTCTTGAGCGCCCGCTTGCGCGCGGCCATGGCCTTCTTCTTGCGCCGGACGCTCGGCTTCTCGTAGTGCTCGCGCTTGCGGAGCTCGTACATGAGGCCGGCCTTCTCACACTGCTTCTTGAAGCGCTTGAGCGCGCTTTCGAAGGATTCGTTCTCCTTCAGCTTCACACCGGGCAAACGATCTCCCTCATCGCTTCGGCCTGTGGATCGCGAGAAGCCCGCAGCTTCGGCGATCACGGGGGGTGTAGGTAGCTGCTTCGGCGCTCACGTCCGGACCCGACTTCCGGAAACCTGTTTCACGGCAACGTTCGGCGAAATTCGGGCAACGCCGAAAGCCCTTCTGCATCAAGCACTTACGAGCCAACCGAACGGCGGAAGAACCTAGCACACGATTTTCGCGGCGCGCAATACACCGATCGTTCACACCTGTGAATAAAGCGATTGGTCCGACCTATGCGGTCACCCAATGGGCCCGTCAGGTGTGGAAAGGCCGGACCAGAACGCCTCGCGCGGCGAGATACTCCTTGGCTTCGGGCACCCGGAACAGGCCGAAATGGAAGATGCTCGCAGCCAGCACGGCCGCGGCGCCGCCGCAGCCCGGCGAGTCACTCAGGCCCTCGCGCAGATGCTCGAGCGTGCCCGCGCCGCCCGACGCGATCACGGGGATGCGCACCGCGCGAGTCACGGCGCGCGTCAGCGGCAGGTCGTAGCCGTCGCGCGTGCCGTCGCGGTCCATGCTGGTGAGCAGGATCTCGCCGGCGCCGAGAGACTCCGCGCGCGCCGCCCACTCGACCGCATCGAGACCGGTGGCGCGCCGCCCGCCGTGACTGAACACCTCCCAGCCGCGGGCGGGGTCGGACGCGTCACGGCGGCGGGCATCGATCGCCACGATCAGGTTGGCCGAGCCCAGCCGGTCGGCGGTCTCCGACACCAGCTCGGGCCGCGCGATCGCCGCCGAGTTCACCGAGACCTTGTCCGCGCCCGCGCGCAGGAGCGTGCGCACGTCTTCGAGCGACCGCACCCCGCCGCCCACCGAGAAGGGCACCGTGAGCCGATCCGCCGTGCGCGCGACCAGCTCGACCAGGGTGCCGCGGCTCTCGTGCGAGGCATTGATGTCGAGGAAGCAGACCTCGTCCGCGCCCTGCGCGTCATAGGCAGCCGCCACCTCGACGGGGTCGCCCGCGTCGACCAGGTCGACGAACTGCACGCCCTTCACGACCCGCCCGTCCTTGATGTCGAGGCAAGGGATGATGCGCTTGGTCAGCATAGCGCGAGCCTCGCGAGCGCCTCGTCCAGATCGATGGCTCCCGAGTAGAGCGCACGACCCACGATGGCCCCGGCGATGACGCGCGTGCGCGCGAGCCGCTCCAAATCTTCGAGCCGCCCGACGCCACCCGACGCGATCACCGGCAGCTTGGTGCGCCGCGCCAACGCGGCGGTGCCTTCCACGTCGGGCCCGGCCAGCAGGCCATCGCGCGAGATCTCCGTGTAAAGCACCGCGGCAAACGGAACGCCTTCGAACTCGGCGAGCACGTCGTCCTGGCTGCGCTCCGAGAGCTCGCGCCAGCCGCGCGTCGCGACGCGCCCGCCGCGCGTGTCGAGGCCCAGCACGACGCGGCCGGGATGCTTCGACGCCGCGGCGCGCACGAAGTCCGGCTGCTCGAGCGCCGCGGTGCCGATCACGACGCGGTCCGCGCCGCGGGCGAAGGCGCCTTCGACGCGCGCCATCGAGCGCACCCCGCCGGCCACCTGCACCCGCGTGCCCGGGCACCCGGCCAGGATCGCCTCCACCACCGCGTCATTGCCTCCGACGCCGTCGCGCGCGCCGTCCAGGTCGACCACGTGGATGCGCGTCACACCCGCGGCGGCGAAGCGCCGGGCCTGCGCCACGGGGTCGGTGTCGAACACGGTCTCGCGCGCGTAGTCGCCCTGCTCGAGGCGCACCACGCGCCCGCCGCGCAGGTCGATCGACGGGATCAGCTCCACGTCGCCACCTCGCGCGCGAGCTCGCGCACCAGCTCCCGTGCGCCGTAGCTCGCGAGGTCCTCCGCGGTGACCCAGCGGAAGCCGCGCTCCCAGGCGCGCGGGAAGGAGCCGGCGTCCTCGGACAGCGCGGGCTGTGTCTCCTCGTAGGTCCCGTTCCACAAGGGATTTCCGGCCTGGTCTCGCAGCTCGAGCACGATCCACACCGACGCGGGATGACGCACGCCCGTCGACGTGCCGTCGCGCTCGACGAAGCGGCGCACGGTGCCCGTCAGCACGGCGTCGGCCTTGCCCGCGTCCACGACGCGGAGCTTCGTCTCGGACTCGAGCGCCGACGCGATTCGCGCCGTGACCAGGTGCGGCGCTGACTCGGGCACGTCGTAGGCGAGCGGGTCGGTGCGCAGGGGCACGAGCGCGACCTTGGTCACGCCCGACGGCGGGTCCGGGGTCAGGACCTGCGTGCGGATCGGCGCTGCACAGGCGAGCGCGACGAGCGCCGCCAGCACCGCCGCGGCGGTGCGCGTCACGGCTGCCAGGCGCAGAAGCGCTCGAGCAGCTCCACGCCCGCCCGCTGGCTCTTCTCCGGGTGGTACTGCACGGCGACGCACGAGCCATGGCCGATGGCCGCGGCGAACGACTCCCCGTAGTCCGTGCGGGCCAGCACGTTGCGCTCGGGCACGCGCGTGGCGCGGTAGCTGTGCACGAAGTAGAAGTAGTCGTCGGACAGCACCGGGTGCGGCTGCTCGAGCTTCACCAGGTTCCAGCCCATGTGCGGCACCGCGAGCCCGAGCGAGTCGGGAAAGCGTTGGACGCGGCCCGGAATGACGCCGAGGCACGGACCGACGCCGCCCTCGTCGGCCTCGCCGAGCAACACCTGCAAGCCGAGGCAGATGCCCAGGTACGGCCGGCCCGCGGCAATGTGGGCGCGGATCGCGTCATCGAGGCCATGACTCCGGAGCGCCGTCATGCAGTCGCGCGCCGAGCCGACGCCCGGCAGCACGACCCGATCCGCCGCGCGCAGCTCCGCCGGCGAGTCGGTGACGCACACCTCGCGCCCGATGCGCGCGAACGCGCGCTCGACGCTGCGCAGGTTGCCCATGCCGTAGTCGACCAGCGCGATCTTCTGCGCGCGCGAAGTCACAACGAGCCCTTGGTCGAGAGCGCGCCCTTGATGCGCGGGTCGCGCGTCGTAGCCTCGTCGAGCGCGCGGCCCAGACCCTTGAACACGCCCTCGACGATGTGGTGCACGTTGTGCCCGTACGACTTCTCGACGTGCAGGTCGACACCACCGTGGATGCAGAAGGCGTACAGGAAGTCCTCGACCAGGGCCGCGTCGAAGTTCCCGACCCACTCGCGCGGCAGCTCGACCCGGTACACCAGGTACGGGCGGTTCGACAGGTCGAGGTCGACGAGGATGCGCGCGTCGGCCATGGGAATGCGCCCGGAGCCGAACCGGCGCAGCCCCGCGCCGTCGCCCACCGCCTTGCGCACGGCCTGGCCCAGCACGATGCCGACGTCTTCGACCGTGTGGTGCTGGTCGACCTGCAGGTCGCCCTTGGCGCGCACGCGCAGGTCGAACAGGCCGTGGCGCGCGAACGAGTCGAGCAGGTGGTCGAAGAAGGGGATGCCCGTCTCGACGTGCGCCTCGCCGGCCCCGTCGAGCCGGAGCTCCACCTCGATCTCGGTCTCGCGGGTGCGGCGCTGTACGGTTGCGGCGCGGTCCATGGGCGTCTCCTCGTGATCGCAGCTCTGGGGGGCGCGTAAAGAAACCGGATTCAGGGCTTCGGGTCCACCCTGCGCCGGGCGGGGGCCAGGCGGATCTCGAGCGCGCGGGCGTGGCCTTCGAGGCCCTCGAGCCGCGCCAGCCGGCTGCCCGCCAGGGCGAGCTTCTCGAACACGGGGTTCCCGATCTCGATCCGGCTGATCCGGCGCTGGAAGTCCTCGACCCCCACGACCGAGAAGAAGCGCGCCGTGCCGCCGGTCGGCAGCACGTGGCTCGGACCGGCGACGTAGTCGCCCACGGGCACGGGGCTGAGCTCGCCCACGAACACGGCCCCAGCGGTGGTGATGCGCTCGAGCCAGCGCTCCGGGTCGGTCACGCACAGCTGCAGGTGCTCGGCCGCGTAGCGGTTGGCGAGCTCGCAGGCCTGGGCGAGGTCGGCAGTCACGATCAGGGCGCTGTGCTCGCGCAGTGACTTCGCGGCGATGCGCGCGCGCGGCAGAGAGCTGACCTGGCGCTGGAGCGCGGCGGCCACCGCAGCGGCCAGGGGCTCGCTGGGCGTGGCGAGCACCACGCTCGCGCGCTCGTCGTGCTCGGCCTGGGCCAAGAGGTCCGCGGCGAGATACTCGGCGTTCTGCGCGTCGTCGGCGACGATGAACACCTCGCTCGGCCCGGCCTCGGAGTCGATCGCGACCTGGCCGAACACCTGGCGCTTCGCCTCCTGCGTGTAGGCGTTCCCGGGACCGACCAGCTTGTCCACGCGCGCGATGCGCTCCGTGCCATA
>DATKAO010000183.1 GCA_035498015.1 Myxococcota bacterium | reverse complement strand
GATCCTCTCGGCAGGCGCAGTGCTGAAGCGGTCGACGCACAGCAGGAGCGGAGTCAGCGCGCCGACGAAGAACCCGAAGCCCGTGTAGGTCGTGAGGAAGCTCACCAGAAGGACGAGCGAGTAGCGCAGCGCCGTTCGCCGGACCGTCCACGCCAGGCAATAGACCACGAGCAATAGGAGCGGCAGCGGCCCGTGGGAGAAGTTCGGCATGACCCACAGGCTCTCGTACTGCGCCGGGCCGAGAAAGCTGATCGGAATGATCGATGCCGCGTAGGAGAGCCTGCCCATGAGTCTCTTCTCGAGATACAGCGCGCCCAGCGCCGCCCCCGCGACGATCGCTCCGGCCGTGAACGCCTCGCCTCGGCTGCTCCAGCGATACAGCGGCTCGACGGCGACCTGGAGGAGCGCCCCCACCCCCTGTCGGTGGGGTCCGTGCTGCCAGTCGAACATCTGCCAGAGGTCGCCGCGCTCGAACAGCGTGACGGTGTTGAAGTCCCACTGGTCCCAGAAGAAGAGGTTGACCGCCCAATCTGCGATCAGCCGGAAGAGCCGGAAGACCAAGAGCGAGAAGACGGCACCGGCCAGGAGCGACGGCATCCACCGGCTCAGTCTGCCCCCATCCATCGCCGGTCACCCTAACCCAGAGCCGCGGCGGCTCCCAGTGAGTGTGCTTCGCTCATGCGAGCCGAATCGGCACCGCCGTTGCACCTCGCAGCACGGCGGAGCGGCGCCAGTCCGGCGGCTCGGAATCGCCGCTGAAGTCAGGGAAACGACGCAGCAAGCCGCCCAGTGCGATCTCGGCCTCGAGCCGCGCCAGCGCCGCGCCGAGGCAAAAGTGCCCGCCCAAGCCGAAGGAGAGATGGCGCTCCCCTCTTCGCGCGACGTCGAAGCGCTCCGCGTCGGGGAAGCGCTCGGGGTCGCGGTTGGCGGCGGCAATCACGGCCGCGACGATCTCGCCGGGCTCGAGCCGGACGCCGCCGAGCTCGCAGGGTTCGACTACCGCCCGGTCCGTGAGCTGCACCGGCGGCTCGAAGCGGAGACACTCCTCGATTGCAGAGGGAAGCAGCGCGAGGTCATCCTGGAGACGCTTGCGCTCGCCGGGGTGGCGCAGCAGCAGGACCACGGCACTCCCGATCAAGTTCACCGTGGTCTCCGAGCCGGCGGCGACGAGCAGGGTGCACAACGCCAGCAGCTCGTTCTCGCTCAGTGGCTCCTCGCCTTCCGCCTCGCTGGCGATCATGGCGGAGAGCAAGTCGTCGCGCGGCTCGCGACGGCGCTCGGCCAGGAGCTCCCGGAAGCAGCTCGCGACTGCCGCGGTCGCCCGCTTGGGCGGCTCGATGCCGTCTCGACCGGAGAGGGGATCGAGCAGCTCCGCCAGGTCCGCGGACCAGCCCTGGAACCCTCGACGCTGCTCCTGGGGCACGCCGAGCAGCTCGGCGATCACGGTTGCCGGCAGCGGTCGGGCGAGATCGCGCACCACGTCCATCTCGCCGCGCGCGGCGCTCCGCTCCAAGAGCTCTTCGACCAGCGTCTCGACGCGGCTACGCAGCTGCTCGACCCGACGCGGCGTGAAGGCGCGACTCACTCTCGCCCGCAGGCGCGCGTGCCGCGGGCCGTCGATCATCAGCAGGTTGTGATCGAAGAGACTCTCGAGGTCGGGGGCGCCGCGTATGCCGCGCCGCATCGCGCCGATCATGGGCACGCCGCTTCGATCGGTCGAGAAGCAGCGATCGCGTAGGATCCGCTCGACATCGGCGTAGCGGCCCGCCGCCCAGGCCCCGAGCAGGCGCACCCGGACGAGCGGTGCCTGCTCGCGCAGTCGCCGCCAGGTAGGGTAGGGATCGCGGCGCACGTCGGGGTGCCAGGGATGGAACGGGCCCGCCACGAGCCCGAGCGCGCGCATGGCGCGATCACTCGCTACGAGGCGCTGGAGCTGGCGGAGCATCGGGTTTCTCCCGAAGCTCACGATAGGCTAGGATCTGAATCGGTTCAACTTTTTCGTGAACTGATTCACTTTGCCTTCGGGCGGTGCGCGGAGGTCGTGCGCGAGCATGCGGATTCAGCGGCGGATCGGGCCAGAACGGGCAGCGGGCGGTCTGCGCGAACGGCAGAAGGCCGGGCGCGAGCAGCGCATCCTGCGAGCTGCGGAGGCGCTGTTCGCGCGGCGCGGCTACGCCGACACGGCGATCGAGGAGGTCGCGAGACGCGCCGGCCTGGCCGTCGGCACGGTCTACAACTACTTCGCCTCGAAGGCGGAGCTCGTGCTCGCGCTGCTGCGCCGAGAGACCCGCGAGACGCTCGCGGCTGGCGACATCGCGGTAGCGAGCGCCCCGGCCGACCCAACACGAGCCGTGACCCAGCTCCTCGATGTGTACGTGGACCTGCTCGGGCGCCACGAGCGCGCGCTCCTGCGCGAGCTCTTCGCCGCAGCGCTCGCTGAGCCCGAGACGGTCGGCCGCGCAGCCTTCGAGCTCGACCTGCGCCTGCTCGGACAGCTGCACGGCCTGCTCAGTCGGCTGCGCCGGCAGGGCGCACTCGCACGCGGCGTCGATGCCGGCCAAGCCGCGACCACGCTTTACGCCATCTATCTCGCCTGGGTGCTCGTGTTCTCGGCGAGCGAAGCCGCCAGCGTCGATGCCGTGCGGGAGCAGGTGCGGAGCGGGGTCGCGCTCGTGATGCGGGGCATCGCGCGGAGTGGATGGCGGCCACCGAGCAGCTCGTCGGTCGCAGTATAGTTCCGCGACCGTGAACCACCGACGTTGGAGGCACCATGTTCACCGAGCTCACCCGGCGCGCTCTCGGCGTTCTCGCATCCGCCGCGCTCCTCGCAGCCGCGACTCCGGCCCTTGCGGGAGTCATCTCGTTCAAGGCGGAGCTCAAGGGGTCCTATGAAGTTCCACCCAACGACAGCAAGGCCACGGGCAGCATCGCTGCGACCTACGACGCCGCCACGAAGAAGTTCGCGTACGCCATCACCTACGCGGGTCTCTCCGGGCCAGCCACGGTCGCGCACTTCCACGGACCGGCGGCGCCTGGCGCGAACGGAGGGCCGGAGCTCATGATCCCGGGCAAGCCTTCGAGTCCCATCAAAGGCGAGGCGACGCTCAACGCCGCGCAGGCCACGGATCTCGAGAAAGGCCTCTGGTATCTGAACATCCACACCGCGACGCACCCCACGGGCGAGATCCGGGGGCAGCTCACCAGAGAGTAAGGCCGCGCCGGGACCCTTGGCTTCACACTCGGCGCTCTCACCATCCCGGTGTTCCCCTATCTCTCCACGGAGCGCGATCGCGGAAGTGAGTAGAATCGTCTTCCCATTCAAAGGAGGACGTCGTGTCTCGAACCTTCCGCGCTTTGTCGGCCGTGTTTCTGCTCGCCTTCGCCAGCCCGGCCCTCGCCAAGGACTTCTGTTTCGGCATCGGCGGCGACGTGACGAGCGCCTTCGTGCTGCAGAACGTCCACGTGCCGCGGCCGGGAAAGACCGCGCCGATCACCGGGGCGTTCATCTACGTCGACTCGATGTCGAGGTTTCGCGGGCCGATCAGCGGCACCATCTATCACGACAGTCAGGACCAGAAGCTCATGATCGGTGTCTTCGTCCACGGGATGCTTCATGGCCAACCGGCATACAACAGCACCACGATGACCTGGGAGGCGAACCCTGCCACGCTGGAGGGGACTGCCGCGATCGATGAGGACGGCGATTTCCGAGAGGACGAATCACTCGTCCTGACCAGCGTGAGCTGCAAGTCGCTCACCTTCCCCTGAGATCACCGTGGGGCCTGACGGCAATCACATCGTGGTGATCGAGTTGGTCCCCTTGCCGAGGCTGGGCTTGAACTGACCCGTAGGCGTTGCGCCGTCGAAGAACACGGAGTCATCGCCCGCGCCCGCCTTTACGCTGAGGTTCTTGAGACTCGAGTTCGAGAACGCGGCCTGGTTGTCGCCATTGCCGAGGCTGAAGCTCGCATCGCCAGCCACCCCGCTCCCGCTGAAGTTGACGTAGTCGTCGCCGTTCGAGCTCTTGTAACTCACCTTCGGTGCGGACACACCCGAGAAGAAGGTCGCGTTCCCGCCGTCGCCGGCGTCGATGCTCACGGACTTGGCGACGGAAAGGCTCATCAGAGTATGGGTGTCGGGCGCCTTCCCCGTCTTGAGCGAGAACGAGCCACCGACCGTGCCGGAGAGCTGGCTGTGGTTCTCCCCGTCGCCCAGCCCGACCTTCATGGCGTGGCTCACATAGACGGTGACCACCACGTCGTCCTCGGCGGCGCTGCCCTTCACCTGAAGGTTCCCGCCCACCTCGCTGAACGCACCTTCCAGCGAGATGCCGTTGGGGCCGGCCTTGAACGAGGCGTTCCCGCCGATCTCGCAATCGCCGAACGACACGGTGTCGCCGCTGCCCTTGCCGCCCGTGAAGCTCAGGTTCTTGGCGATCCCGACCTTCACGAAGTGCACTTCGTTCAGCGAGTCACCCGCCTTCACGATCACCGACTCGACGCCGATGAACTGCGCGTTCGCGGCCGAGCCGTTCACGGTGGTGTCGACGTCGTCCGGTCGCACGCCGATGAAGCCGGTCATGATGTCGGTTGCCAAGAGCGGCACGCTCGTGATCGTGACGTGCACGGCGAAGTCGTCGAAGGTGAGCTTCAGAGTCTTGCCATGCTGTACCGCGAGGACGTTTCCGGCGAACGCGGGCGTCGCGATCCAGACACCCACGAGTCCAAGGAGAAAAAGCCTCGTCATGGGCTGTCCATTCCTGTACCCAGCTTCAAGCTCGTCTTGCCGGCTACGCTGGTCGAGCCGGTGAGCATCACGAAGTCGTTGCCGGATCCGGCCTTTACCGTGAGATCGGACTCGAAGTCCGTGTCGTGGAATGTGACTTCGTTGTCTCCGTTCCCGAGGTCCAGGCTGACGTCGCCCGCGATGATGGGGCCGTCGAACAGCACCGAGTCGATGCCGTTCTTGCCCTTGTAACTCACCTTGCCCTGAATGACTGCCGACCCCATCTCGGCGCCGTTCCCGCCGCTGCCCATGTCGAACTTGAGCGAGCCCATCGTGACCAGGCTGCCGAACGAGACGAAGTCGTTGAAGGTGCCGCCCTTGATCGTGAGCGAGCCACCCACGACGCCGCTGAAGGAGGACTCATTCGAGCCCTCACCCAGAGCGATGTTCACGTTGCGAGCCACGCTCGCTGCGCCGAGCGTCACGTCGTCGGGGCTGGGTCCACCCTTCACGTCGAGCTTCCCGGAAACCTGGTTGTTGTCGCCTTGGAGGTTGAGATTTCCGTGGCCGGCATGGATCGACACGTCGCCGCCGATCGCGCAGTCGTCGAAGCCGACGAGGGACACGCCGTCGCCCCCCTTGAAGCTCAGCTTCTTCGCAATCGAGAGACCGTTGAAATTGACCTCGCTCTGGGCATCGCCCCCCTGGACGCTCACGGACTGCACGCCGGCGAGCTTGCGCAGCTCCATGCTCCCATTCAGCGTGGTTCCCAGGTCGGGGCTCACGCTGACCGTCCCCGGGACCCCGCCCGTGAGCGACACGTGGGCTGGCTCATCGCCGAAGGTCAGCTTCACGTTTCCGCCGTGCTGGGTGAGGCGAACGTCGCCGGCCTGGGCGAGCGGGGCGGAGATCAGCCATACACCAATGAATGCCAGGACTTGCGGGATCGACATGGCACCAGCTTAACACGGCGCTCATGGGGCTCGCGCTTTCCTGAGGGGCGTGCTACACCCTGGCTCGACGACGCGCCTTCCGGCTCGAGTTGCTCAGCCAAGGCGTCGCGCTCGAAGTGAGCGCCGAACATCGGATCCGGGCGATGTGCCCCGTTCGCGGAGTCGCCCCGAGGATCGCTCTGAGCGCAGCACCCGTGTACCTCGGGGCCGCGCAAGTTCAAGTGGAGTTCCATTGACCTCTGTTTCTGTCCCAGTTCCCTTTTCTGACTTCTCCTCTCTCGGCCTGTTGCCCGAGCTCGAGCGCGCGGTGCGCGACTCGGGTTACTCGGAGCCCACGCCCATCCAGTCACAGGCCATCCCCCAGCTTCTCGAAGGCCGCGACTTGCTCGGCTGCGCCCGGACGGGCACCGGCAAGACGGCGGCGTTTGCGCTGCCGATCCTGCAGCACCTCGCCGGCTCGAGGCGGCGCGTAGCACCCAACACCGTTCGATGCCTCGTGCTGGTGCCGACGCGCGAGCTCGCGGCGCAGGTCGCGGAGAGCTTCCGCACCTACGGCGCTCACCTCGACCTTTCGATCGAGCAGGTCCACGGCGGCGTCGGACAAGGCCCGCAAGTGCGCGCGCTGTCGCGCGGCCTCGACGTGTTGGTCGCGTGTCCCGGGCGGCTCGTCGACCTGATGGGCCAGCGGCGCGCCGATCTCTCGAAGGTCGAGATCCTCGTGCTCGACGAAGCCGACCACATGCTCGACCTGGGCTTCATTCCCGACGTGCGGCGCATCGTCGCGGAGACACCCCGCCGGCGGCAGACGCTCTTGTTCTCGGCCACCATGCCGGCGCCGATCCTGGGCCTGGCCAACAGCCTGCTCGTGAATCCCGCCAAGGTGTATGTGACTCCGCAGGCGACGACGGTCGAGTCGGTCGAGCAGCGGGTCCACTTCGCCGAGAACGCGCGCAAGGACGAGCTGCTCGCCCAGCTCCTGAGCGAGCGCGACGTGGAGCGCGCGCTGGTGTTCACGCGCACCAAGCGCGGCGCGAATCGGGTCGCGGAGAGGCTCGCCAAGCGCGGCATTCCCGCCGAGGCGATTCACGGCAACAAGTCGCAGGGCGCGCGCACGCGCGCGCTCGACGGCTTCAAGCGCGGTCAGCCTCGGGTGCTGGTCGCGACCGACGTCGCCGCGCGCGGCATCGACGTGGACGGCGTGAGTCACGTCATCAACTACGAGCTGCCCGAGGTGCCAGAGACCTACGTGCACCGCATCGGGCGCACCGCGCGCGCGGGCGCGACCGGGATCGCGATCTCACTCTGCGCGAGCGGCGAACGCGACCACCTGCGGGGCATCGAGAAGCTCATCCAGCGCAGCCTGCCGATTGCACGCGATGACGCGCGGGGAGCCGCACGGCACGTGCCGAGTCACTCGCCGGCGCCGCACGACGGCGGCCGGCGCGGAGGCCTGCGGCCGCGCCAGCACGCGCGGCAAGGGCGCTCCCGGCGCGCCCGGGCACGGAGCTGAACGAGCTCAGGCCAGCGCCCGCACCAGCGCCGTCAAGTTCGTGGGCTCGCCGTGAGCCGGCAGCACCAGCTCGACCGGCCGGTTCAAGAGCGGCCGGAGCCGTTCCACGACCTCCTTGCGAGTCACTCCGCCGCGCAGCCAGTCGTTGACCTGCAGGCCCTTGCCGAAATCGACCAGCGTGTCGCCCGTCAGGACGGCGCGCCGGCTCTCGATCCACAGCACCAGGTCGTTGTGCTCTCGTCCGCGAAGCGCCTCGATGCCGAGCGGCAGCTCGTCGCCCGCGGCGTAGAGGTGGGCGCGATCGGGGCCGCGGTCGGAGGCGAGCAGCCACGCCACGTCGGGGCTGCCGCGGCCGGCTTGCTCGAGGGGGATGCCGAACTTGCGGACGAGGTCCTCGGGGGTGTCGGGCGGTGGCACGAAGACGGGGACGGCGCCCAGGCGCGTGACCAGGCTCTCGGTGTCTCGCTCGTGCCAGGGTGCGGTCAGGACCACGATCGGCGAGCGCTCGCCCGCGAGCTCGAGCAGCTCGTCGGGGACCGAGAGCGGGTCGAACAACACCAGCCGCGTGCCGTCGTCCATCGCGTACGAAGACACCTCCCGCGGCCAGCGCTCCGCCGGCGTCCATTCCGGGTGAGGCGCCGTCCAATGCCAGAGTCCCCATTGCAGCTCGCGCACGCGGGCATGCTAACGCGCGAGGCGGGGCCGATCCCACGAGCGCCGAGGCGATCGCTCAGGGCAGCGAGTCGCTATCGAACGGATCCGGCGAGCTGGCCAGCGATTTCCTGTCGGCCTGTGATTGCGCTCATGGCCGCGCGGTCAGCCTGGGCGTCACGGCCCGCAAGTTGCCTCACACGTGGCTTCCCAGTCCTCGCACGCGCTGAGTCCCAGATCGCGCGCATTCTGCGCGTCCTGCCGGTACGTCTTCAGGATCGCATCCGCCTGACTCTTGCACTGATTCTTCGCCGGCGGGTCGTTCGGGTGCCCGATCGCGCAGCCTCTCTTCTCGTACGACAACGCGTCTGCCCAGAAAGAGTTCCAGCAGCCGAACGAGACCCTCACGTACTGCTTGCAGTCGGCCTCGGCCTTCTTGCACAGCGAGGGACACTGCGCTCCGCCGGCCGCGTAGTAGCCGTTGGGGTCGGACATGTCGGCCGCGGCCTGGGTCGGCCCGACGCAGGGCGCGGCCGCGTACGGCGAGTGGATGTCGGAGATCTTGGCGCGCGCGACTCCCGCGACGGACAGGCACACGGAAAGAAGCACGAAGAACGAACGAGTCATGACGCACTCCCTCATGTGGTTCGGAGTGCATGGTCCCATACGCGAAGCGGGCCGGCTGCGAATCTCTTCACAGCCGGGCGAGGCGCGTCAGCAGCTCAGGCCGCGCGTGCGCTCGCGGCCTGCGCCACCGACTGAATCACTTCCCAGTCCAGGACGCTCGTCGTGTTTCCCTGCTCGTCGATGAACTGCACGGCGCCGTGGTTGGTGAACAGGAACTCCGATTCCTCGGGGAAGTAGGTGTGATCGTGA
>DATKAO010000182.1 GCA_035498015.1 Myxococcota bacterium | reverse complement strand
CGCGCGGGGCGAGGTGGCGCACCATGACTGGAGCGAGCGCTTCGAGCGCTACCGCCGCGCGTACCCCGAGCTCGCGCTCGAGATCGAGCTCATGCAGCGGCGCGACCTGCCCGACGGCTGGGACCGCGACCTGCCGGTGTTCCCCGCCGACGCGAAGGGCGTCGCCGGACGCGACGCGTCGGGCCAGGCGTTGAACGCGCTGGCGCGCAGGATCCCCTGGCTGCTCGGCGGCGCCGCGGACCTCGGCCCGTCCACGCGTACGCTGCTGAAGTTCCCGGAGGCGGGAGACCTCGAAGCCGAGTCACCCGGCGGCCGCAACCTGCACTTCGGCATCCGCGAGCACGCCATGGCCGCGATCGTGAACGGCCTGTCGCTCTCGAAGCTGCGCGCCTACGGCTCCACATTCCTGATCTTCAGTGACTACATGCGCGGCTCCCTGCGGCTGTCGGCGCTGATGGAGCTGCCCGTGCTGTGGGTGTTCACGCACGACGCCATGGGCGACGGCGAGGACGGCCCTACGCACCAGCCCGTGGAGCAGCTCGCCTCGCTGCGCGCGATCCCGGGTCTGGTGACTCTGCGCCCCGCCGACGCCAACGAAGTGGTCGAGGCGTACCGCACCGTCCTGCCGTTCCACCACGGGCCGGTCGCGTTCGCGCTGTCGCGCCAGCCGCTGCCGACCTTCGACCGCAAGCGCTACGCGCCCGCGTCGGGCGTCGCGCGCGGCGCCTACGTGCTGGCCGACTGCGACGGTGCGGCGCCGCCCGAGCTGATCCTGATCGCGAGCGGCAGCGAGGTGAGTCTCGCCCTCGAAGCCCACGAGAAGCTCGTGACCGAGGGCATCCGCTCGCGCGTGGTGTCGATGCCGTCGTGGGAGCTCTTCGACCGCCAGCCCAAGGACTACCGCGACACCGTCTTGCCCCCGGCGGTGCGCGCGCGCATCGCGATCGAGCAGGCCTCGACGCTCGGCTGGGAGCGCTACGTGGGCGACTCCGGCCGGATCATCGGCATGGAAACGTTCGGAAAGTCCGCCCCCCTGAAGGAGCTGCTCAAACGCTACGGCTTCGAGCCCGAGCGCATCGTGAGCGAGGCGCACGAGCTCACGCGGAGTCTCCGAACGGTGTGAGCAGGCTCAGCGCCTCCGACTCGCGCAGGAAGCGCCAGAAGACTTCGGCGCCGCTGGCGCGTGAGTCGAGCCCCGGTGTGTCGACCGTGCAGACCGTCGATATCGCCTCGAACCGCCACTCGGTCCAGCCGCCATCTGCGGTCGCGTAGCGACTCTGCGACCTTCGGCCGAGCTCGGCCGCCGTCTCGCGCGCTGCCATCGCCACCGAGAACCACATTGCTCTCGCTCATCGGCAAGTTGCGCTTCGCGCCCCGGATCGGGAAGCTGGCGCCTCGATGAGCTCCGATCGCTGGTGGCACCCTGATGGCTTTGCTTTGCGGCGCGCGAAGCTCGAGGCGCGGGCGCGGATCGCTTCGGCGGTCCGCGCTCATTTTGCGGCCGAGGGGTTCCTCGAGGTGGAGACTCCGGCGCTGCAGGTCTCTCCGGGGCTCGAGCCGCATCTGTTCGCGTTCGAGACCCGGCTGCGCGATCCGCATGGCGGGGCGCCGGGCACGCGCTACCTGCGCACGTCGCCCGAGTTCACGCTGAAGAAGCTGCTGGCGGCGGGGCTGCCGCGCATCTTCGAGCTGGCGCACTCGTTCCGGAACTCGGAGCGGTCGTCGACTCACTCGCCCGAGTTCACGATGCTCGAGTGGTACCGCGCGGGCGCGACTTACGAGGCGCTGCAGCGCGACTGCGTGGCGCTGCTGCGCGTGGTGGCCGAGGCCGCCGGGACGGAGACCCTGCGCTGGCGCGGCGCCGAGTGTGACCCGCGGGCTGCGGCGGAGCGGCTGAGCGTCGCCGACGCGTTCGCCAAGCACGCGGGGGTCTCGATGGAGGAGCTGCGGCGGGGGGGGCGCGAGGGCTTCGAGGAGCGCTTCTTCCGCGTGTTCCTCGAGTCGGTGGAGCCGCGGCTGGGCATCGGTCGGGCGACCCTCTTGCTCGACTGGCCGATCGAGCTGGCGGCGCTCGCGCGCGCGAAGCCGGGTGACTCGTCGCTGGCGGAGCGGGTGGAGCTGTTCGTGTGCGGGCTCGAGCTCGCGAACGGCTGGAGCGAGCTCACCGACCCGGTCGAGCAGCGGCGGCGGTTCGAGCGGGAGCAGGCCGAGAAGGCGCGGCTCTACGGGGAACGCTATCCCATCGACGAGGACTTCCTCGCGGCGCTCGCGCACGGCCTGCCCGAGTGCGCGGGGATGGCGCTGGGCTTCGACCGGCTGGTGATGTGCGCGACCGGGGCCGAGCGCATCGACGACGTGCTGTTCGCGCCGGTGGACTGGGAGACGGAAGGAACATGACTCGCGCGCTCGGGATCGCGGAGCTGGCGGCCGGGGGGCTCGTGCCGCCCGAGCGCGCCGAAGCGCTGCGCGAGGTGGCGTCGCGCTGGTCGGTGGGACTCACTCCGTCGCTCGCGGCGCGCATCGATCCAGCCGACCCCGCGGATCCGCTGGCGCGCCAGTTCGTGCCCGACCCCGAGGAGCTGGCACTCGCGCCCGACGAGCTCGACGACCCGATCGGCGACCTCGCGCACCGGCCGGTGAAGGGCGTCATCCACCGCTATCCCGACCGCGTGCTGCTGACGCCCACGCACGCCTGCGCGGTCTACTGCCGCTTCTGCTTCCGCCGCGAACGCGTGGGGACCGGCGGCGAGTCACTCTCGACCGCGGAGCTGGAGCGCGCGCTCTCCTACGTCGCGGCGGACGCGCGCATCTGGGAGGTGATCCTCTCCGGCGGCGATCCGCTCGTGCTCTCGCCGCGCCGGCTCGGCGAGCTCGTGCGGCGGCTCGAGGCGATCGCGCACGTGCAGGTGATCCGCATCCACACGCGCGTGCCGACCGCCGACCCGGAGCGAGTCACGGCCGAGCTCGTCGACGCGCTCGACACGCACAAGGCGCTGTGGGTCGTCCTGCACGCCAACCACGCCCGCGAGCTCGACGGCGAGGCGCGAGCCGCGGTCGCGCGACTCAGCCGCGCCGGCATTCCGCTCCTGGCGCAGACGGTGCTGCTCGCCGGCGTGAACGACGAGCCCGCTGCGCTCGAGGAGCTGTTCCGCGCGCTCGTCGCGCTGCGCGTGAAGCCCTACTACCTGCACCACCTGGACCTGGCGCCAGGCACGGCACGCTTCCGCACCTCGCTGGCGACGGGTCAGGAGCTGGTGCGCGGGCTGCGCGGGCGCGTGTCGGGCCTGTGCCAGCCGACCTACGTGCTCGACATTCCGGGCGGCGCCGGCAAGGTGCCGATCGGACCGTCGTACCTGAGTGACTCCGACGCCGAGGGCGCGCGCGAAGTCACCGACTGGCAGGGCAAGCCCCACCGCTGGCGCGAGGGGTCTTAGGCCGCCTCGAGGTGGCGCGTGCGCGCGCGGGCCTCGAGCCGCAGGTCGCGCAGCAGGTCGATCCGCTCGAGACACCCGCCGCAGCCGGCGACGCCCGCCGTCATCGGGTCCTTGGCGACCGCGACCGGGAGCTTCAGCTCGCGCATCAGGAGCTCCGCGAGACCGTCGAGCCGCGCCCCGCCGCCCGCGAGCACGATGCCGTTCGCGGCGATGTCGGCCGAGAGCTCGGGCGGTGCGTCTTCGATCACCGTGCGCACCGCTTCCACCAGCGCGCTGACTGCCGGGGCCAGGGCCTCGCGCAGCTCCTCCGCCCGCACGCGCACCACGCGCAGCGCGCCGGTCACCCGGTCGCGCGCATCGATCGTCACGTCGCGGTGGTCCTGGCGCGGGAGGGCGCAGCCGAGCTGCTCCTTCAGGACGCGCGCCTGGCTGAGTCCGATTTCGACGTCGAGCTTGCGCTTCATCCAGGTGCGGATCGCCTCGTCGAGGCGGGCGCCGCCCACGCGCATGGTGCGCGAGTGCACGACGCCGGACAGGGTCACGACCGCGACGTCGGTGGTGCCGGCGCCGATGTCGATCACGAGCTTGCCGCCGCGCTCCGCGGCGGGCACGCCGGCGCCGAGCGCCGCTGCCATGGGCGCCGCCAGGAGATACACCTCGCGCGCGCCCGCGCCCTTCGCCGCCGAGACCAGCGCGCGGCGCTCCACCTGCGTCAGCTCGCAGGGCACGCTCAGCACGAGCCGCGGGCGGCGCAGCGCCAGGCGGTTGCGCGCGTGCAGGATCAGCGCGCGCAGCAGCACCATCGCGCCTTCGTAGTCGGCGATCGCGCCGTCGCGCAGCGGGCGCACCTCTTCGATCGCCTCCGGCAGGCGCGCGATCAGGTCGGCGGCGTGCTGGCCCACCGCGTGGATCTCGCCGGTGCGGCGGTCGCGTGCCACGACGGCAGGGGTGGAGAAGACTTCGCCGGTGCGGCGGCTCGTGACTCGCGCGTTCGCGGTGCCGAGATCCACGCCGAGGTCGGCGGAGAACAGACGGTTGAGGGAGATTCGCTTGGCTTCGGACATTCGGTCCTCCGTTGCTGCGGCGGCAGAGGATGCAGCCGCCATGCCCGAGGTCCGGGAGCGTGCAGGTCCGGCGCAGGTCGAGGCCCCAAGTGACTGGCGCCGCTCGGAGCGGCGCGCGGCGAGTCACCCGGAGGCGCTCTCCGCGGAGGTGTGTAGCGGACTACTCACTCCCGCCGCGAGCAGGGCCTCGAGCGCGCGCAGCTCGTCGGCGCGGAGCTTCCGCCAGCGGCCCGGCCGCAGGTCGCCGAGCTCCACGTTCATCACGCGCACGCGCACCAGCCGCTTCACGCGCAGCTCGAGCGCCTCGCACATGCGCCGGATCTGCCGGTTGCGGCCCTCGCGCAGCACGAGCCGGAACACGCGCCCGGCGAGACGCTCGGCCACCGCGGGCAGAGTCTTGCGGCCGTCGAGCGGAATGCCGGCGCGCATGCGCGCGAGCGCCCTCTCGGTGATCGGCTTGTCGGTCTCGACCACGTACTCCTTCTCGTGGCCGTGACCCGCGCGCAGGATCGCGTTCACGAGCTCGCCGCGGTTCGTGAGCAGGATCAGCCCTTCGGAGAACTTGTCGAGCCGGCCGACGTGGAACACGCGCTCGGGGAAGTTCACCGCCTGGATGATGTTGTCGGCCACGCGCGGATCCGACGTGCACTCGATGCCCGGCGGCTTGTGATAGGCGAGCACGACCGCCTTCTTGTCCCGCACCCGCACCGGCTTGCCGTCGAGCTCGACCTTGTCGCCTTCGGCGACCGAGTCACCGTGCACCGCGACGCGCCCGTTCAGGCGCACGCGTCCGGCGGCAACGAGCTTGTCGGCTTCGCGCCGAGAGCAGATCCCGTGGTCGGTGAAGAAGCGATTGATGCGAATGCGCCAATCGTAGCGCTTCAGTCCGCCGACTTCGCGGGCTCGGCGACGGGCGGACCGAGCTGTGAGTCGGGATCGACGTCGGCGGCGACCAGTTTCGCGTTGCGCTGGATCGCGTCGGCGAGCCGCATGACCCAGTCGTTGTATGAGGAGCGGATGTGGGGGCGCCCATCCTTCCCCACCCAGTATCCGAGCTCGTTGCTGTTCGCGTAGCGAATGCTCACGGTCGGCCCGCCGTAGAGCACGTCGACCTCGAGCATCCACTCGTGTCGTGCGACGCGCGCGCGCACGCGCCCCGGGACTTCCTCCTGGATCGTGAAGCCGACCACGGCGCATGCGCGCCGGATCGCGAGCAGAGTCAGATCGTCGCGCGGCGCGCCCGGAATGCCCGAGGGATCGAGCACCGGCCCCGAGGCGCACGCCGTGAGCCAGAGCGCAAAAGCGGTCGCGACCACGGCCCGCACGCGTGGCTCAGCGCGTCGTGGGCGGTGGCGGCGGGGCGGGCGACGCGGTGGGCATGGGCCGCGTCTCGAGGCTCGCGATCATGATCTGCCGCTGGATCTCCTTGGCGAGCTCCTGCACGCGCTCGTTGTAGCCGCGATGGATGTACGAGACATCGTGCTCGACCTTGTGGCCCAGGCCGACGCTGTCGGCGTACTGGATCGCGACATCCTGCCCGTACGTGATGTCCACCACCATGGTCCACGAGTTCTGCTCGTAGCGGGCGCGGATCCGGCCCGGTGACTCCTCGTCGACCATGTACTCGAAGCCGATCAGCGCGCGGATGATCGCGGAGCGCGTCAGCTCGGGTGTGTCGCCGGCGCGCATGCGCGGGGCTTCCACCAGAGGCACGATCTTGCAGCCCGACAGCGCCGCGGCCAGCGCGAGACACAGCGCGAGAGACCTGAGTGACATCGCATGGGATCTTAACTCGCGCGCGATGACAGGGGAAGCGGGCGTGACCTGGGGCTTGGGGCGACGAGAGGGGGTGGGCGGGCTTCGTCGATGTACCCCAGGTCACGCCCTTTTTCGGGGGTTGCTGCGATTGGCCTCGGTTAGTGCATGGCCCGGGCCAGCCCCCGGGGCCCGCTGCGGCCCCCGGGAGGCAGCGGCCGGTCGGCCTTTGGAGAATCGCCTTGTAGACCCTACAAGCCCCGGCTAACCCTTCCCGACGTGGGGAGTGACTTCGAGGCACGGCTGTCGCCGCGGGTCGTGGCCACGTCGGTGCTCGGCACGGTGGTGCTGCTCGCCGAGGCGGCCCTGATGCTCGGGCTCTCGTTCCGGGCGCCCTGGCCGGCGTCGACGATCTTCCTGTCGACGGCGGCGCTGCTGGTGGTCCTGCTCGTCGCGATCGCGCTGCTGGCGATCCGCGGCTATCGCATCGAGCCCGGCGTGCTCCGCGTCACCCGCCCGCTGTGGGCCTCGAGTCACTCGCTGAGCGGGCTGCACGCCGCGGCGCGCGACCCGAGCGCCCTCCGTTTCACCTGGATGGGCTTCGGCAACAACGGCTTCTTCGCGCTGAACGGCTGGCGCCGCGTGGAGCCCTACGGCTGGTGCCGGGTGCTGGCGACCGACGCCGCCAACGCGGTCGTGCTGCGCACGGCGAAAGCCACCTACATCGTGACTCCGGACCGCCCCGACGAGTTCATCGCGCAGGTTCTGGCGCTTTCTCCTCGAGCTTGACCTCGTCGACGGTGGCGTCGGGCTTCGAGCGGCACACGCCGACGCGGCCGTCGGCGAGCTTGAAGTCGAGCATGATGTGCCCGTCCTGACCCTTGTACTTGCCGCGCACCTTCACCGCGGAAGCTTGCACGCCCGCCTTCTGCGCCGCGGCGGCCTGACATTTGCCGACCAGGTCGGGCCCCTGGACCTGTGACTGGGTGATCAGCGCGACGAAAGTGATCGCGAGCAGCTTCATGCGCGGATCATCTCACGTACCCGTGAACTTCGGGCGGCGCTTCTCCGCGAACGCGCGCTGGCCCTCGCGATAGTCGTTCGAGCGGAAGCAGGCCTCGACTCGCGCCGCCACGCGCGCGAGGTCGCGCCTGGCCGGCTCGCGGCGCCACTCGCGCAGGGCGGCCTTGAGCGCGGCCACCGTGAGCGGCGCGTTGTCGCGGATCGCCCGGGCCAGCTCGCCGACCTCGGCTTCGAGTCTCTCGCCCGGCACCACGCGGCTCACGAGGCCCGCCTGCAGCGCTTCGGGGGCGGTGAGTCGCCGGGCGGAGAACAGGATCTCTGCGGCCCAGGCCGCGCCGACCACCTGGGCGAGCGCGTCCACGCCGCCGAAGCCGTAGCCCAGGCCCAGGCGGCCCGCGGGGATGCCGAAGCGCGCGTCGTCCGAGGCGATGCGGATGTCGGCCTGCAGCGCGGTGAGCAGGCCGCCGCCCATGCAGAAGCCGCGGATCATCGCGATCACCGGCTTCTCGAGCGCGAGCCAGGCGCGCCCGGAGTCCGCGCCCTGGCGGTCGTACTCGGCGCGTGACTCGGGGCTGGTCCGCTGCTGGCCGAACTCCGAGATGTCGGCGCCGGAGATGAAGGCCTCCGTGCCGGCGCCGGTCAGCACCACCACGCGCACCTCCGGGTCGTCCTGGAGTGACTGCAAGAGCTTCGGCAGGGCAGCGCGCATTTCGAGCGACAGCGCGTTGCGCTTGGTGGGCTGGTTGAAGGTGACTCGCGCGACGCCGTCCTCGACGTCGGCGAGCAGCTTGTCGGTCCCGGTCTCGATCCTCCTCATACGATCCCCTTCCGGCGCAGCTCCTGGATCTCGGCCGGCGCGAGCCCCAGCTCGCGCAGCACCTCGTCGGTGTGCTGACCGGCCTCGGGCGTGGGGGTGCGCACGCTGGGCGCCGCGTCGTTCATGGTCGCCGCGTTGCGCACCAGCGCGAGCGTGCCGAGCGCGGGATGCGCGACCTCGCTCTTCATGCGCAGGTGAGTCACCTGCGGGTCGGCGAACACCTGGTCCATGCGGTAGACGGGCCCGCACGGCACGCCGACCTGGTTCAAGGCCTCGATCCACTCCGCGGTGCTGCGCGTGCGCAGGCGCGCGGCCACGATCTCGTTCAGCTCGCCGCGGTGCGCGAAACGCTTCGCGGGTGAGTCGAAGCGCGGGTCCGCGGGCAGCTCGGGCAGGCCGATCGCCTTGCAGAAGTTCCGCAGCAGCCGGCCGCCGGGCCCGGCGACGTTCACCCAGCCGTCCGACGTGCGGAAGCAGCCCATGGGCAGGAACTGCGGGTGGTGATTGCCTTCCTGCGCCGGCACGGTGTGGTCGATGGTCCAGCGCACGGCCTGCAGGTCCATCATGCCGATCATCGACTCGAGCAGCGAGGTCTGGACCCACCTGCCCTGCCCCGTGCGCGCGCGGTCGTGCAGCGCGACGAGGATGCCGACCGCGAGATACAGCCCGGCCGAGAGGTCACTCACAGGGATGCCCACGCGCGTGGGCTCGGTGCCGGGCATGCCGGTCACGCTCATCAGACCGCCCATGCCCTGCGCGATCTGGTCCACGCCGCCCCGCTCGGCGTACGGCCCGTCCTGGCCGAAGCCCGAGATCGAGCCGTAGACCAGGCGCGGGTTGCGCGCGCGCAGTGTCTCCCAGTCGAAGCCGAGTCTGTGCTTCACGGGCGGACGCATGTTCTCGACCAGCACGTCGGCGCGGTCCACGAGCCGGTACAGGAGCTCGCGGCCTTCGGCGCTCTTCAGGTCGAGTGACAGCGCGCGCTTGTTGCGGTGCAGGTTCTGGAAGTCGGAGCCGTGGCGGCGCTCCCCGACCACGGACTCGACGGCCGGCGGCTCGATGCGCACCACGTCGGCGCCCCAATCGGCGAGCTGGCGCACGCAGGTCGGGCCGGCGCGCGCGACCGTGAGATCGATCACGCGCACGTCGTCGAGCGGCAGGCGACTCACTTCACGCCTCCCGCGGCAGGCCGAGGAGCTGTCGGGCGATCACGAGTCTCTGCACCTGCTGCGTGCCCTCGCCGATGTCCAGGATCTTCACGTCGCGGTAGAGCTTCTCCAGGTGCGCATCGGCGCGCACGCCGGCCTCGCCCACGATGTCGAGCGCAGCCGCGATCGCCCGGAACACCACCGGCGGCGCGAACAGCTTGGCGTACGAGGCCTCGAGCGAGTTGGGCTGGTTGCGGCGCGCCAGCCGCACCGCGTCGATGCACAGCAGGCGCGCGGTCTGCAGCCCGCGGCGGATCTCGGCCAGTCTCTCCAGCGCGCGGCGGCGGCGCAGCCCGTGACTCGGATACTCGGCCTTCACGAACGCCAGCGCGTGGTCGTACGCGGCGCGCCCCATGCCGACGCCCTGCGCGGCGTGGATCGGCCGCGTGAGGTTGAACGTAGCCATCGCGCCGCGGAAGCCCTCGCGCGTGCGGTACGCCGACTCACCACCCAGGAGGTTCTCCGCGGGCACGCGCACGCCGTCGAGCGCGAAGCTCGCGGTCTCGTAGCCGCGCGAGCCCATCTTGTGCTCGATCTTGAGCAGCTCGAAGCCCGGCGTGCCCCGAGGCACCACGAACGCGCGGTGGCCGTCGCGGCCCTTCGCCGGGTCGACGGTCGCCCAGACCACCACCCAGTCGGCGCGCGCGCCGTTGGAGCAGAACATCTTCGCGCCGTCGAGCCGCCAGTCACTACCCTCGCGCCGCGCGCGCGTCTGGATGCGCGCCACGTCGCTGCCCGCGCCGGGCTCGGTCATGGCCATGGCGCCCCAGTGCGCGCGCGTGTGATCCGCGAACGGCGCGAGAAAACGCTCGCGCTGCTCGGCGTGGCCATGCTGCGCAGCGCGGCGCCGCCGAGGCCCGGACCGGGCAGTGACAGCGCCACGCCGCGGTCCCAATAGGCGCTCTCCTCGGCGATGAGCAGCGCGCGCAGCGGCTTCCAGTCAAGTTGGGCTTCGTTCGCCTGCGGCTCACTGCGCGCGGCTCGCGCCGCTTGCCGGCCTCGCTCAGGGCGGCCTTCGCTCGGCTCGCCCTCGCCCACCACGCGACTCACGAGCCCGCCCTGGCGCGAGCAGATCAGGTAGAACGGATGGTCTGCCGGCGGCGGTGCGCCGGTGCGGTCGCTCTCCAGGCCCATCGGGCGCATGTAGGTCCGCCCGAGCTCGCGCAGCTCGGCGAGCATCTCGCGCGTGCGCGGGTCGAGCTCGATCACGGCGCCTCCGCGAGCGGGTCGGGAACGCCGAGCACCGCGTCGGCGAGGTCCGCGTCGGCCAGGTCACGGCCGCCCGCGAGCAGCCCGAGCATGCGCGCTTCGCGGAAGCGCTTCTCGGCCAGGTGATCGACCAGGAAGCCGTGGCCGCCCAGCAGCTGCACGCCGAGGTCGGTGACTCCCACCGCGGCGTCGACCGCGGCCAGCCAGGCCTGCGTGGCCCAGAAGCCCGCGTCGGCCGCCAGCCCGTCGCAGCTCGACGCCGCGTCGCGCACCAACAGCCGCGCGCCCTGCAGGTTCGTGGCCGCGACCGCCAGCTCGAAGGCGTTGCCCTGGTGGTGCGCGACCGGCTTGCCGAACACCACCCGGTCGCGCGTGTAGGCGACCGTGGCGTCGAACGCGGATTGGGCCACGCCCAGCGCGACCGCCGCGCACCACAAGCGCGCTCGGCCGCGCACGGCCAGCGCGGTCCGGGCTTCGAGCTTCCAGCGGCCCGCCACCCGCGCGCCGTCGAGTGACAGCGAGACCGCACCCGAAGCTCCGAACGCGAGTGCGCGCACGGGCCGGGCCGGGTGCACGGGCTCGCACGCCTCGAGTGACTCTCCGCGGCTCACGAAGACCCAGCGCGGCGCGGGCCAGGCCGGCGCCCAGGGCACCTCGCGCGCGGGCGGGCCCTCGGGATCGAGCGCCAGCCAGGCGCAGGCTGCGCGCCCCGCGAGACACTCGTCCGCGATCGCGCGCGCGAGACCCGTGTCGGGACAGACCGCGAGCGCCCCGGCCGCCATGCCGGGCTGGTCTGCCGCCGCGAGCCCACCCGCGTCGCCGGCGGCGAGGGTCTCGAGCACGACCACCTTGGCGAGGCAGCCCGCGCCCGCTCCGCCGTACTCCTCCGGCAGGTCGAGCTCGCGCAGTGCGAGCCGGGCCAACACCTCGAGCCGGTCCGGCGGCCACGTCCCAGCCTGCTCGGCCGCGCGCGCCGCCGGCGCGAGCTCCGCGGCCGCAAAGCGCGACGCCGACAGGCGCAGTTGCTCGATCTCGTCCGCCAGGCCCGGGTCGCTCACGCCCACGACTCTAAACCCTCCGGCGGGCTGGCTGGATCCTCGATTGGTTGACCGATCGGGCAGACGTGGGCGAAATGCTCCACTTGGACCTTCGCCGAGCGCATAATGTGCGAATGGGATTGATACCTGTTCTATTCGTGCTGCTCGCCGTCTCGACTCCTGCAGCTGCTGCGACCGTCTTCGACGAGGCTACGGTCGGCGATTTCTCGACCGATGGTCTCCACCCCACCTCACTCGACTTTCAGCCGGGGTCCAACGAGATCTTCGGTACGACCGGTCGGGGCACGGTCATCGATCGTGACTACGTCACGTTCACCGTGCCCGTGGGCTACGCGTGGAGCGCGGTCATCGAGCTCCCGGGCACACAGTCGGGCGGATCGCTGTCGTTCTTCGGGGTGCAGGCCGGACCACAGGTCACGGTCGACCCGAACGGCTTCAGCGCGGCCGGGTTACTCGGCTGGACTCACTACGACCCGAGCCTGATCGGCACGGACATCCTGCCCGCGATCGGAACGGGCGGGCTCGGCTCCGACGGTTTCGTGCCGCCGCTTCCGGCCGGCACGTACTCGCTCTGGATCCAGGACTTCAATGCCGGAACCGTCTCCTACGGCTTCGACATACAGATCTCGCAAGCGCCCGAGCCTGGCAGCGCGGCGCTGGTGCTGTTCGGCCTCGCTGCTGCGCTGGGAATTCACAACCTAGGGAGCGGTTCGCGTCGTACCATTTCCCGATGAAAGCGAAGCTCTGGCTCGTCGTCGGGTTCGTCGCGCTCGCCACTCCTGCCCTCGCACAGACCGTCGTCACCAGCACGGGGACCGTCCAGGGAACCACCGTCGGCGGCGTGCAGAAGTTCCTGGGCATTCCGTTCGCGGAGCCGCCCGTGGGGAACTTGCGCTGGCGCCGGCCCGTGGCGAAGACACCGGTCGTCGGCACGATCGACGCGACTACGCCGAAGGCCGCCTGCACGCAGTTCCTGAACACCACCACGGCGAACGGCTGCCGTGACAACGCGAGTCAGGCCAACGGAACGCTGGTCGGAAGCGAGGACTGTCTCACGCTCTCGGTCTGGCGGCCGGACGCGGCCGCGGCGACGCCGCGCCGGGTCATGGTCTGGATCCACGGCGGTGCGCTCACGACCGGCTGCGCGAAGGACCCGCTGTCCGAGGCCAGTGACCTGGCACTCCAGGGCACCTCGACGGGCGGGCCCGGTCAGGTGGTGGTCGCGGTCCAGTACCGGCTCGGCCCCATGGGCTTCCTGGCGCTGCCCGAGCTGCAGTCCGAGGACCCCAACGGCTCGGTCGGCAACTACGGCCTGCTCGACCAGGCGCTCGCCCTGCAGTGGGTGCACGACAATGCCGCGGCCTTCGGCGGCGACCCGAACGACGTGACCATCTTCGGTGAGTCGGCGGGCGGATTCTCGACTTACATCCTCGAGGCCTCGCCGATCGCCCAGGCGAACTACACGCGCGTGATCAGCGAGAGCGGCATGTACGGCCAGGCCATCCCGCTGCAGCCGGGGTTGGGCGCGCCCAGCGGTGCGTTCCCGGACCCGAACACCACCGCGTTCCCGCGCGGAGTCACGGTGTCGAGCGACCCCACCCTGGGCTGCAGCGATCCCTCGACTCGCGTCGCCTGCATGCGCGGCAAGACCACGGCGCAGATCTTCCCGGTTTGGGGCAGCCCGGGCGGCATCGGCTCGATCGGCGGCGGAGCGACCTCGCCCGCGATCGACAACTACGTGCTGACCGAGCAGCCGTCGCAGATGATCCTCGAGTCACCAGCCGCGCCCAAGCCGCTCCTGCTCGGCTCGAACGCCAACGAGCTCACGATCTTCACGCTCACTTCGCCGAGCCTGCCCAACTGCGCGGCCTACGAGAACACGGTGCGCGCGGCGCTCGGCACGGTCGCGGGCAACACGGTGCTCGGGATCTATCCGTGCGCCTCGTTCCCCACGCCGATCGCCGCCTATCGCCGCGTGTTCGAGGACATCCTGTTCGTGTGCCCGACCTTCAACGTGGGCAAGCTCATCTCGGACAAGGCCTCGACCTCGTACGTGTATCACTTCGCCTACCCGCCCAACCCCGCCTCGATCCTCGGCGCCTTCCACGGCAGCGAGCTGTTCTACGTGTTCGGGAACACCGCGGGCCTGAGCGCCCTTGGAGTGACTCCCGACGCCGGCGACGCGCTGCTCTCCGACGCCATGCAGACGGCGTGGACGAGCTACGCCGACAACGGCGTGCCGATCGCCACGCCGGCCTGGGGCCCGTTTGCGCCCGGACCGGGCAACCCGGCCTCAGAGGGCAGCGCCTTCGTCTGGAACCTCGATGCCGGCAACAACCTGACGAACAGCTACGTGCAGGCGGGCACGCTGCGCGACGGCCGCTGCGCACAGCTCGCGAACCCGGCGAACAACCTGAACGGTGACTTCGACTCGTTCACCAACGACCGCGACAACTGCCCCTACGCCACCAACACCGACCAGGCCGACGCCGGCTCGATCGGCAGCGATCCCTCCGACGGCATCGGCGACCGCTGCCAGTGCGGCGACGTGACCGACAACGGCATCGTCGACGGCGGCGACGTCGCGCGGCTGCGCGGCGTGCTGGCGGGCGGCCCCGCGCTCTCGATCCACGGCGTGTCGAAGTGCAACGTCGAGAGCAACTCCGCCGCGTGCGACATCGTCGACGTGGCGGTCCTGCGCCGCCGGCTCGCGACGCCCACCCTGGGTCCCGGGATCCAGCAGGTCTGCGCGGCGGCGAACCCGGCGTAACTCGGCGCGCGATTCGTAAAGCGGCGCCCGCGCGGCACCGATACGAAGGCATGCGCAAGAATCGCTTCGTCAGCTCGCTGGGCTTCTGCGTTGTTCTGGTTGCCTGCGCACGTCTCGCGTCGGCGCAGACCTACATCTGGACCGACGATCGCGGCGTCGTGCACGCCGCGGCGGACCCGAGCGAGGTGCCGGCGCAGTACCGGCAGAAGGCGGTGGAGAACGCGTCGAAGTCACGCCCCGCCGTGAAGATCGTGCCCGAAGACCAGGTGCCGGCGGCGCCGGCTCCGTCCTCGCCGCGCGCTGCGCAGAAGAGTGCGCCGGCTCCCGAGCCGCGTTCCTTCGAAGGCGAGGGCACGAGCATCAATGCGCACCCCGAGCTCGGCCCGGGCAAGGCCGCGACGCCGACGGGCGCCGCCGCGAAGGGCCAGGCAGGCCCGCACGGGCTTCCGCCCGCGGACCCCGGCTTCGAATGGCAGTGTCTCACCGATCCTGAAGGCGGGCCGCCGCACTGCCGGCAGGAAGAGAAGAAGTATCACAAGCGCGCGCGCCGGGCGCAGGCGCGCGAGAACGCGCAGAAGCAGCTCGGCATCCAGCCCGGAGACGAGACCGACCCCGACGTGGCCAAGAAGGTCAATCAGCGCGCTCAGGAAGAGTTCGACAAGACGACGCCCGAGCCCTCGAACTCGGGCGAAGTCCGGCCCAACGTGGAAGACGAATCGGGCAGTGAGTCGGTCGAGCAGTCCGACGACTGATTCGCGCGGCGCTCCGGCGCCCTGATTGTAGAATGCGCCGCGCGCTCCGCCGGGCGCGCCATCGCATCGCTTGCGAACCCGCGGCACAGCGCTTGCTCGCGCGTCTCTCGGAGAGCCGAGGAGAGCGCGATGCACGACGGCACCGGGCCATGGCTTCCCGGTACGGGTCCGACCGATCCCGAGGGCAGCCTCGAGCGGCCACGGCCGGCCCTGCGGCTCATTCGAGGCCGAGTGACTCCACGGGCCGCGCCGCGCCTGGCGTTGCTGCGGCTCAACGCCGAGCGCGCGCGTCGCCAGCGCCTGCACCGCTCCCTGTTCGGCGTGGCGCTCGCCAGCGCCGCAGGGGTGGTGGTCGGTCTCTTCTGGTGCGCCGCCCTCGCCACGCTGTTCTTCCAGTGCTGGCTGCGCTGGCGCTGACTCGGCACGAGGGACCTTCGCCGGCTCTTCTCCCCGTCATCCTGGCACGGATGCTGCTCCGTCCGCCCGGAGTGTGGAAAATCACATCCGTCGGGGCTGTAGCGGGCTTGGATGTGCGGACCGAGCTCGTGTCGAATTCACCTTTGTAGAATCCGGAGCAGGACATGCGACGAGAGGGAAAAGCGAACGATTCACGAGGCGAGCTGGAAGCGCTCTATCGCGCCGTGTCTCACGAGCTGCGCTCGCCGTTGGGCGCGGTCCTGAACTACGCGTCGATCCTCGAGCTCGATCATGGCGACGCCCTCAGTGCCGGGGCGCACGAGCTGATCGCGCGGCTGCGGCGCAGCGCGGATGCGGCGGTCACCCTGCTCGACTCACTCGCCCGCCTGGCGCAGGTCGAGCGGGCGCCGGTGGAGCCGGCGCCGGTCGATCTGGCCGCGGTCGCGCGCAAGGCCTGGGACGCGGTGAAGCCGCCGAAGCTGCGCGCAGAGCTCGAGCTGGGCGCGCTGGCCGAGCCGGTGGCCGATCCCGCGCTCCTGCAGACGGCGCTCGAGGAGCTGTTCGCGAATGCGATCAAGTTCTCGGAGACGCGCGAGAAAGCCAAGGTGGCAGTCTCCGCGCTGCGGAGTGACTCGGGCGGCGTGCTGATCTGCGTGCGCGACGAAGGCGTCGGCTTCGACCCGCAGTTCGCGCCCAAGCTGTTCCAGGTCTTCTCGCGCCTGCACCCGCGCGGCACCTACCCGGGCGCTGGCGTCGGGCTCGCGGTGGTGCGGCGCATCGCGGAGCGCCACGGCGGCGCCGTCTGGGCCGAGTCCGAGCGCGAGGCCGGCGCCCGGTTCTTCCTCGAGCTGCCGGCCGGCGAGACCCGGCCTTGAACGGGGTGCTGTTGTGGGTGGACGATGACTGGGACGAGATCTCGGTGGTGATGCGGGCGTTCAAACGGGCGAAGGTCCCGATCGACGTGCGCATCGCGAGCGACGGCCTCGAGGCGCTGCAGGCCCTGCATCTGGGCTCGAGCTCCGCGGAAGGACCGCTGCGCCCACAGGTGATCTTCCTCGACCTGCACATGCCGCGCATCGACGGCTTCGACTTGCTGCGCGCCCTGCGCGAGCTGCCCGAGACGAAGGACATTCCGATCGTGGTGGTGTCGTCGTCCAACTCACCCGAGGACATCCGCCGCTCCTACGAGCTCGGGGCGAACAGCTATCTCGTCAAGGAATACAACGCCCTCGAACCTGGCGCCGCGATTGCAGATGCCGCGCGCTACTGGACGCAGCTCAACCGCGTGCCCGTCGCCGACCACGACCACCACTAAAGACTTACCACCAAGAGAGGTGTCGATGGACCCCCAAACCGCACTAGTGATCGATGACGACCCCGAGTTCCGGGAGAGCATGGCGAAACTCGTGGAGCACGAGGGCTTCCAGGTGCGCCAGGCCGCGTCCCTCGCCGAGACGCGTTCGCTCCTGGCCCGAGTCTCACCGGACCTGGTGCTGATGGACCTGGCGCTGCCCGACGGCGAGGGCCTGGAGCTCGCGCGCGACGAGGCGGTGGGCCAGGGCACGGCCTTCGTCGTGGTCACGGGACAGGGCAGCGTGGACACCGCGGTCGAGTCACTGCAGAAGGGCGCGCTCGACTATCTCACGAAGCCCGTCGACCGGCGCCGCCTGACGACGGTGCTGGCGCACGTGCGGCGTCAGACGGTGCTGCGCCGCGAGGTGGCGTCCCTGCGCGAGGACCTGCGCGAGCTCGGCCGCTTCGGGCCGCTGATCGGGCGCGCGAAGCCGATGCAGGAGGTGTACGACCTGGTGGCGCGCGTCGCGCCGACCGAGGCGACCGTCTTCATCACGGGCCAGAGCGGCACCGGCATGGAGCTGGTCGCACACACCGTGCACGAGCTGTCGCGCCGGCGCGACCAGCCGATGGTGGCCGTGAACTGCGGCGCAGTCACTCCGACCCTGATCGAGAGCGAGCTGTTCGGGCACGAGCGCGGCAGCTTCACGGGCGCCGAGCGCAGACACATCGGCCTGTTCGAGCGCGCGAACGGCGGCACGGTGTTCCTGGACGAGATCACCGAGATGCCGATCGAGCTGCAGGTGAAGCTCCTGCGCGTGCTCGAGAACCGCACGCTGAACCGCGTGGGCTCGACCGAGCCCATCCCGGTCGACGTGCGCGTGATCGCCGCCTCGAACCGCGAGCCCAAGGCCGCCGTCGAGGAGGGTACGCTGCGCGAGGACCTGCTGTATCGCCTGAACGTGTTCCCGATCGACCTGCCGCCGCTGCGCGAGCGCGGCATGGACGTGATCCTCCTGGCCGAGCACTTCCTCTCCGAGGTGAATCGGCGCGAGTCGAGTGACAAGCGCTTCTCGGAGTCGGCGCACCAGCGCTTGCTCGAGCTGGGCTGGCCCGGGAACGTGCGCGAGCTGCGCAACGCGGTGGAGCGCGCCGCGATCCTGGCCGACCGCGCGATCGGTCCCGAGGACCTGCCACCGCTCGACGCGGTGGCCAGCACTCAGGCGCCGGGCTCGAGCGCGGTGCTGCGCGTCGAGGTCGGCGCGTCGATCGCGGAAGTGGAGCGAAGGCTGATCCTGGCCACGCTCGACCAGCTCTCCGGCGACAAGAAGCGCGCCGCAGAGATTCTCGGCATCAGCTTGAAGACCTTGTACACACGGCTCGGTGTGTACTCGGCGGCGGCCAACGGACACCTCTGAGCGGGGCAGAATTCCGCGGTGAGTCGTGGCATGGGCGTTGCAGTCGTGACGTCCATGGAATTCGAACTCGCGCCCCTGCCCTACGAGAAGAGTGCGCTCGAGCCCTATGTGAGTGGGCTCACCATCGACGTCCACTATGAGCGTCACCACCGCGGGTATCTCGAAAAGCTCAAGGAGCTGATCGGCGGCACACGCGACGCGGAGCGCTCGCTGGCGGAGCTGGTGGAGCATTCCGAGGGCGAGGTGCTGCACAACGCCGCGCAGGTCTGGAACCACGACTTCTACTGGCGCAGCCTCACGCCAGTGACTCGCACGGAGCCGCCCGCGCCGTTGCGCCGCGCGATCGACGAATCGTTCCGCAGCGTCGGCGCGCTGCGCTGGCAGCTCGCGGCCGCGGCCAACGCGCTGTTCGGCTCCGGCTACGCCTGGCTGGTCGTGGACCGCGCGGGCGCGCTACGCGTGCTGCAGCTGCCCAATGCCGACAATCCGATGCGCCAGGGACTCACTCCGCTGCTCACGATCGACGTCTGGGAGCACGCCTACTACCTCGACCGGCGCAACCGGCGCGCCGACTACGTGGCCGGCGTGGTCGACCACCTGCTGAACTGGGAGTTCGCGGCCAAGAACTTCAGCGCGCAGTCCGCTCAGAGATAGCGGCCGCTGGTCGTCGGCAGCCGCAGCGTCGCGCGCTTGAAGCGGTCGACCTCGGCCATCACGTCTTCGGTCGTGACTTCGCCCGCGAGCTCGGAGGCCGCCTCGCAGCGCGCCTTGCGGCGCAGCACCGCGTGCAGCAGCTGCACCCAGCTGCCGATCGCCGCCTCGCGGTTCTGCTCGATCGCGCGCGGCCAGTCGATCTTGGCGAACAGCTTGCGCCCCGCGCGCTGCTCGGCCGCAGCGGCGTGGATTTCGAGCGCGGCGATCACGTCGCCCGGGACGGCGGGATTCACGGACACGATGCGCTCGAAGCGCCCGGGCTGGAAGTAGATCGGCGACAGCGTGTCGGGGCGGCTGGTGGCGCCCAGCGTGAGTGACCCGACCACCGAGATGGTGGTGTCGATCAGCTCGAGCAGGAAGTCCGACAGCTGGCTCGCGGGCAGGTCCATGCGCGGCGCACCCAGCGACGGGTCGTGCGCGAAGTCGAGCTCGTCGAAGTAGGCGGTGACTCGCTTGATCTCGAGCAAGGTCTCCTGCCAGCCCTGCAACAGGTCGCCGGCCTTGCCGCCGGCGTGCAGCAGCTGGAGCGCCAGGCGCGCCACACGGATGCGCAGGAACGGCGTCTCGGTGCGCGTGGCCAGCGCCCCCGCGAGCAGTGACTTTCCCGACGCGTCGGGCCCGATCAACAACAGCCCCGAGGGCGAGAACGTGCCCCAGCGCTGGTAGATCTTGGGCTCGGTCGCGGCGCAGGCGTAGGTGAGGATCTCGTCTTTGGCGTCCTCGAGCCCGCCGATGTCGTGCAGGTCGACCGCCGGAGTCGCGGTGAACACGCAGGCCTTGGCGACCGGCGGGAACTTGCGCGCAAAGGGCTCCCACAGATTGGCCGCACGCTTGCGCTCGATCTCGTTCAAGCCGTCTCTCCCGCGGCCACATCGTATCGGTTCGGCCGAGACTTGTGCGTCCCGACGCACTGCGGCACGGTGGCGTCATGACGGATTCGCGTGCGTGCGTGGGGTTGCTCGTCGGCGGAGGGCCTGCGCCCGGGATCAACGGAGTCGTCTCGGCGGCGACCATCGAGGCGCGCAATCGCGGCGCGCGCGTGATCGGCATCCTCGACGGCTTCGAGTGGCTGGCGCGGGGAGACACCCAGCACGCCCAGCCGCTCGAGATCCGCGACGTGTCTCGCATCCACTTTCGCGGCGGCTCGATCCTGCGCACCTCGCGCACCAATCCGACCAAGGACCCCGCCAAGCTCGAGGCGGTGGTGCGGGCGCTCGGCGAGCTGGGCGTGCGCTGGTTGATCACGATCGGCGGCGACGACACCGCGTTCTCGGCCAGCCGCGTCGCGGCGCAGGCGGGCGGCGCGCTCTCGGTGGTGCACGTGCCCAAGACCATCGACAACGACCTGCCGCTGCCCGGCGGCATCGTGACCTTCGGCTTCGAGACCGCGCGCCACGTCGGCGTGTCACTCGTCGAGAGCCTGATGGAGGACGCGCGCGCGACCAGCCGCTGGTATCTGCTCGTGGCCATGGGCCGCAAGGCGGGCCACCTGGCGCTGGGCATCGGCAAGGCCGCGGGCGCCACGCTCACGCTGATTCCCGAGGAGTTCTCGGGCCAGAAGCTGCGGCTGTCGCGGCTGGCCGACGTGATCGAGGGCTCGATCATCAAGCGGCGTGCGCACGGCGACGAGAACGGCACGGTGGTTCTGGCGGAGGGCATCGCGGAGCTGCTCGACCCCGCGGACCTCGAGGGCATGGAGGACGCCGAGCGCGACGACCACGGCCACGTGCGGCTGTCCGAGCTGCCGCTGGGCGACCTGCTCAAGCGCGAGATCAAGGCGCG
>DATKAO010000181.1 GCA_035498015.1 Myxococcota bacterium | reverse complement strand
GAGGAAGCGCCGTGGCCGGTGCACCCGGCGCCGTCGCAGATCCTGCGCACGTCGACCTCGCACGAGGAAGGCGGCTCGCGCGACTGGGGCGTGTCGACCGTGGGCTTCTCGGGCACGGACGGCCGCGTGCAGAAGCTGAAGGCCGTGCGCGTGCGCTTCGGCCAGCCCGACGCCTCGGGCCGCCGTGACATGGAAGTGGTGAAGGGCAGCGACTTCACGATCGACGTCGATCTGGTGCTGCTCGCCATGGGCTTCGTGGGCCCGGTGCGGGACGACATGCTGAAACAGTTCGGTGTCACCCTGTCCGACCGGGGCAACGTCGCGACCACCGGCTACGCGACCAGCGTGCCGCGCGTGTACGCCGCTGGCGACATGCGGCGCGGCCAGTCGCTCGTGGTCTGGGCGATCGCCGAGGGCCGCGAGGCCGCGGCGCAGATCGACCGGGACCTCACGGGCGGCTCCCCCCGATAGGTCTACGTTCGCCTGCGGCTCACTGCGCGCGGCTTCGCCGCTTGCCTGCTAGCCTTTCCGCGTGCTTCGCAAACACAGTGAGGTGCTGCGCGGCCTGCTCGCCCTGGCGGATCTCGCCTGCGTGGCGCTGGCCTGGGAGACCGCGACCTGGCTGCGCTTCGTGTCGGGCTGGATGCCCGAGCCCGAGCACGCCTACACGCTGTCCGACTACCCCTGGCTGTTGATCGGGATCCTGCCCATCTGGCACATCTTGTTGCGCTGGCGCGGGCTGTACGACGGGCACCGGGTGCACTCACTGCCCTCCGAGGTCCGCCGGCTGGTCGAGGTCTGCCTGCTCGGCACGCTGTTCCTGGCCACCCTGACCTTCTTCGGGCGGCTGGCCTGGGTCTCGCGTCTCACGGTCGGCCTGTTCGCGGGCACGGCGGGGGTCTACCTCGTGGCCTCGCGCCTCGCGCTGCGCGCCGCGCTGCGCCGGCTGCGCCGCAACGGGCGCTTCGTGCAGAACGTGTTGATCGTGGGCACGGGTACGCTCGCGCGCGAGATCCACGCGCGACTCACCCGGCTCCCCGAGCTCGGCTTCCGCGTGCGCGGCTTCCTCGGGCCCTCGTCCGCGGGCCTGGGCAGCGGCGCGCCCTGGCTCGGCGGCTACGAGGCCCTACACACGGTGGTGTCGGACGAGGACATCGACCAGGTCGTGCTGGCGCTCGACCGCGCCGACCCGGCGAACCCGCTGAAGCTCCTGCGCGAGCTGCACGACACCACCGCCGCGGTGCGCTTCGTACCCGACCTGCTCGGCATCGACACCGTGCAGGGCGGCATCGAGGACTTCGACGGCCTGCCCATGATCCGGCTGATCGAGTCACCGCTGGTGGGCTGGAACGCGATCGCCAAGCGCGCGGTCGACATCGTGGGCTCGGCTGCGGCCTTGCTGGTCGGCGCGCCGCTGTTCGCGCTGCTCGCGCTGGCGGTGAAGCGCTCCTCGCCCGGGCCCGTGTTCTACCGGCAGGAGCGCATGGGCCTCGACGGCCGGCTGTTCTCGATGATCAAGTTCCGCACCATGGTGGTGGACGCCGAGAGAGACACGGGCGCCGTCTGGGCGGTGGCGAACGACTCACGCCGCACCCGGCTCGGCGCGTTCCTGCGCCGCACCAACCTCGACGAGATCCCGCAGTTCTGGAACGTGCTGAAGGGCGAGATGAGCCTGGTGGGCCCGCGCCCCGAGCGGCCGGAGTTCATCCGCGAGTTCCGCGCGGGTCTGCCCGGCTACATGCTGCGCCACACGGTGAAGGGCGGACTCACCGGCTGGGCGCAGGTGAACGGCTGCCGCGGCAACACGTCGATCGAGCGGCGCCTGGAGCTCGACATGGCCTATCTGCGCCGCTGGTCACTCGGCCTCGACCTGCGGATCCTGTTCCTGACCTTGTTGCGCGGCTTCAACGACCCCAACGCCTACTGACTGCGCAGCAGGTCGCGGAGCTGCGCCGGCAGGTTGGTGAAGATCCCGTCGACGCCGTACGCGATGAGTCGCTTCTGGTCTTCGAGAGCGTCGACGGTCCACACGTTCACCTGATAGCCGGCCTTGTGCGCTTCGGTCACGCGCTCCTCGCTCGCGAGCCGCAGGTCGAGGTGCACGGCCTCGGCCGCGACGCTGGCTGCGCGCGCGAGGATGCCGTCGGGGAAGCGCGCGGAGACCAGCGTGCCGAGCCGCGCCTTGGGCTCGAGCTCGCGCAGCTTGCGCAGCACCGCATCGGAGAAGCTCGAGAACAGCGTGCGCTCGAGGATCCCGCGCCGCCTCACCTCGTCGAGCGCGCGCGCCTCGAGACCCGGGTAAGGGCCGCTGCGCGGCGCCTTGATCTCCAGGTTCCAGGCGATCCGCGCTGCGAACCGGTCGAGCGTCTGCGCGAGCGTCGGTGCGTCGGGCAGGAGCGCGCGCAGCTCGGGGAGCGAGTAGGCGCCGACGGGCCGGCCCTGCAGGTCGTCGTCGTGATAGAGCGCCACCGCACCGTCGCGGAGCAGGTGCAGGTCGGTCTCGATCATGTCGGCCGACTGAGTCACCGCGAGCTCGAAGGCCGCCAGCGTATTCTCGGGGCGCTCTCGCGACGCGCCCCGATGCGCGATGTTCTTCACGAGACCGCCCAGCCGCGCGCGCGCTCCACGGCGCGCAGCCAGCCCGCGTAGAGTGACTCGCGCGCGGCCTCGGAGATCGCCGGCTCGAAGTAGCGGTCCTCCTGCCAGTTCTTCGCGATCTGGCGCCGGTCCTTCCAGAAGCCCGCGGCCAGGCCCGCGAGATAGGCCGCCCCCAGCGCCGTGGTCTCGAGCACCTTCGGTCGCCGCACCGGCACGCCCATCACGTCGGCCTGGAACTGCATCAGGAAGTCGTTTGCGGTCGCGCCGCCGTCCACCTGGAGCTGGTGCGCTTTCACGCGCGTGTCGCGCTCGAAGCAGCGCAAGAGGTCGGTGCTCTCGAACGCGATCGCCTCGAGCGTGGCGCGCACCAGGTGCGCGCGGCTCGTGCCGCGTGTGAGTCCCACGATCGTGCCGCGCGCGGCCGGGTCCCAGTACGGCGCGCCCAGCCCCGTGAACGCCGGCACCACGTACACGCCGCCGGTGTCGGGCACCGAGCGCGCCAGCGCCTCACTCTCGGCCGCGCTGTGCAACAGGCCCAGCTCGTCGCGCAGCCACTGCACGGCGGCCCCTGCCACGAACACCGCGCCCTCGAGCGCGTACTCGACGTTGCCGCCGATGCCCCAGGCGATGGTCGAGATCAGCCCCGACGCCGAGCGCGCGAGCTTGGGGCCGGTGTTCATCAGCATGAAGCAGCCGGTACCGTAGGTGTTCTTCGCACTGCCCTCTTCGAAGCACGCCTGGCCGAACAGCGCCGCCTGCTGGTCGCCGGCGACGCCGCGGATGGGCAGCGCGGCGCCGAGCAGCTCGGCGTCGGCCGAGCCGAAGTCACCGCTCGAGTCACGCACCTCGGGCAGCACCTGCGGCGGGATGTCGAGCGCCTCGAGCAGCTCGGGGTCCCAGCGCAGGCGCCCGATGTCGTAGAGCATGGTGCGCGACGCGTTCGAATAGTCCGTGGCGTGGACCTTTCCGCCGGTGAGCTTCCAGACGAGCCACGTGTCGATCGTGCCGAACAGCAGCTCTCCGCGGCGCGCGGCCTCGCGCGCGCCGTCGACCTTCGAGAGGATCCAGGAGAGCTTCGTGCCCGAGAAGTACGCGTCGACCACCAGGCCCGTGCGGTCGCGCACCACCGGCTCGAGCCCGCGGCGCACGAGCTCCTCGCACAGCTCCACCGTCTGGCGCGACTGCCACACGATGGCCGGGTAGATCGGCCGGCCGGTCGCGCGCTCCCACACGACCGTGGTCTCGCGCTGGTTGGTGATGCCGAGCGCGATCACCTCGTCGGCGCGCACCTGCGCGCGCGACAGCGCGCCGCGCGCGGCGCGGACCTGGGTGTCCCAGATCTCGAGCGGATCGTGCTCGACCCAGCCCGGCTGCGGATAGTGCTGCTTGAACTCGTGCGCCTGACTCGCCACCGCGTTGCCCGCGACGTCGAACAGGATGGCGCGCGAGCTCGTGGTCCCCTGGTCGAGCGCGAGCACGTACATGAGGACCTGTGGTTAGCGCGAAGCGGTATCCTCGCGCCATGGCGCAGGACTTCGACGTCTGGATCCGGGGGGCGACGCTCTACGACGGGACCGGCGCCGAGCCGCGGCTCGCCGACGTGGCGCTGCGCGGCGACCGGATCGCGGCCGTGGCTCCGAGCAGCCAGTCACGTGCGAACGTGACCCTCGACGCGGCGGGCCTCGCGCTGGCGCCCGGCTTCATCGACGTGCACACCCACGACGACTTCGCGCTGCTGGCGCGCCCCGAGATGGACTTCAAGGTGCTGGGCGGAGTCACGACCTGCGTGGTGGGCAACTGCGGCATGGGCGCAGCGCCCTGGCGCCAAGCCATGGGCTTCGCGCGGGCGGTCCATCCGGATGCGCGCCTGCCCGAGTGGGAAGGCTATCGCGGCTATGCCGAGAGACTCGAGGCCGATCCTCCAGCGGTGAACGCCGCCTTCCTGATCGGTCACGGCACCGTGCGGGCGGCCGCCATGGGCGGCGAGAAGCGCGCGCCGGATCGCAGGGAGCTGGACGCCATGCGCGCGCTCGTGCGCGAAGGCCTGGAGGCGGGCGCGGTCGGACTCTCGACCGGTCTGATCTACGAGCCGGGCCGCCACGCCACGACCGACGAGATCGTGGAGCTCGCGAGCGAGCTGCGCGGCAGCGGCGCGCTCTACGCGACCCACATGCGCGACGAAGGGATGGGGCTGCTCGACTCGGTGCGAGAGACGCTCGAGATCGGCCGCCGCGCCGGCATTCCCGTCCAGATCTCCCATCACAAAGCCGCGGGCGAACGCGCCTGGGGACTCGTGCGCGAGTCACTCGCGCTGATCGAGCGCGCGCAGGCGCAAGGGCAGGACGTGCACGCCGACCAGTACCCCTACACGGCGGGCAGCACCGTGCTCGAGGCAGTCGCACGCGACGGCGCCCTGGACGGCCGAGGCGGGGCCAGGGGCGCGATCGCCCCCGAGCGGGTCGTGGTCGCCTCCGCGCCCGGTCACGTCGAGTGGGAAGGGCTCACGATCGCCGAGCTGGCGCAGCGACTCGGCCTGGGAGCCCAGGCCGCCGCCGAGAAGGTGATCGCCGACGCGCCTGGAGTCACCGTCGTCACGCACATGATCAGCGAGGACGACGTGCGCACCGTGATGCGCCACCCGAGCACCATGATCGGCTCGGACGGCATACCCACTCTGCCCGGCAAGCCGCACCCGCGGCTGTGGGGCACGTTCGCGCGCGTGCTGGGCCGCTACGCACGCGAGCTCGGTCTCTTCTCACTCGCCGAAGCCGTGCACCGCATGACGGGCCTCCCGGCCAGGAAGTTCGGGCTCGCCGACCGCGGAGTGATTCGTGAAGGAGCCTTCGCCGACCTGGTCCTCTTCGATCCCAGGGGCATCATCGACGTCGGGACCTACGAAGACCCGAATCATCCGCCCGCCGGGATTCATGCCGTGTTCGTCAACGGCACGCGCGTGGCCCGCCATGGAGCTCACACGGGCGCACGGCCCGGGCGGGTCATTCGGCGCGGCGGCTGACGGGCGCGACGCCTCCGCCAGAAGCGACTCAGGAGTTTCTCGCGCCGGGCCGATACCCCCCCACGATGAACCCCCTCGCCTCGCGCGTTGGTCGTACGGCCATGCTCCTGCTCACGATCCTCACCCTCTGTGTCTCCAGCGTCGCCCGCGCCGGCGACCCGGGAGCCAGCAAGGGCCCCATGCCGAGCGGGCTGGTGCACGTGTTCGCGATCCACAATCACCCCGACCTCGCGGCGCCGTGGCAGAAGATGCGCCCGCACTCCGTGACCGGCTCGGGCGCGATCATCGCGGGCAAGCGCGTTCTCACCAACGCCCACGTGGTCGAGGACGCGGGCATGCTCGAGGTCCAGACCGAGGGCTCGAGCCGCCGCTTCACCGCCGAGCTCGAGTTCGTGAGTCACGAGGTCGACCTCGCGGTGCTGAAGGTCGCCGACCCCGCGTTCTTCGAAGGCACCAAGCCCCTGGAAGTGGGTGAGCTGCCGGCGATCCAGTCGCACGTGTCGGTCTACGGCTTCCCCGAGGGCGGCTCCGGCGCGAGCGTGACTTCGGGCGTGGTGTCTCGGCTCGAGGTCGAGCGCTACGTGCACTCGTTCGGCTACTTCCTGCGCGGCCAGATCGACGCGGCGATCAATCCCGGCAACAGCGGCGGCCCGGTCATCGGCCCCGACGGCAAGATCGTGGGCATCGCCATGCAGGTCATGAACCAGGCCGAGAACATCGGCTACATGGTGCCCGCGCCCGTGATCAAACACTTCCTGAAGGACGTGTCGGACGGCAAGCGCGACGGCGTGCCCGACCTGGGCATCGCCCTCCAGCCGCTCGAGAACCCGTCGCTGCGCAAGTCACTCGGGCTCGATAAGGAGACCGGCGGCGGGCTGATCGTGCTGGTGTCTCACGGCGCCGCGGCCGACGGCGTGCTCCAGGTGGGCGACGTGGTGCTGGCCTTCGACGGCACGCCGATCGACCGCGAGTGCCAGGTCCCGCTGAAGGACGGCGTGCGCGTGAACGCGGCCTACATCGAGGAGGGCAAGCAGGTCGGCGAGCCGATCGAAGTCACCTACCTGCGCAACGGCGAGAAGAAGACGGTGAAGATCGCGTCGACCACCTCGCCCAACATGCTGCGCACGCGCGAGCAGGACGGCCACCCGCGCTACTACGTCTACGGCGGCCTGGTCTTCCAGCCGCTCTCGTCGCAGTACGTCCGCAGCTACCGCCGCCCGCCCGCCTACCCCTTCCTCTACGAGGAAGAGTTCACCACCGGCTCGCACCGCACGCTGCTCGCGCCGCACGGACAGAACGAGCGCGACGAGATCGTGATGATCACCGGCGTGCTCTCCGACGACGTGAACCGCGGCTACAACTGGGCGGAGAACTCGACCATCTACTCCGTCGACGGACAGGTGGTGAAGAACTTCGACAGCCTCGTGAAAGAGATCGAGAGCGGCACCGACCCGTACGTCCGCTTCGTGACCGACTCCGGAGTCCTGCTCGTCCTGGAGCGCTCCGCAGTGACCGCCAGCCGCGCCGGCCTGCTCGCCCGCTACGGACTGACCACCGACCGCTCGAACGACGTGCCGGCGGCTCCTGCCCCGGCCGGAGACTGAGAGCCGGAGCATCTCTGCGCGCTGCGCTCCGGGCTAAAACCCTCGGTCGCTGTGCTCGAAGACTCGCAACGCTCCCTCCGGGTTTTGCCCCGGCCGCGCGCGCGAACCGGCAGTGCCTCGATGACCCACTAAAATTGAGATCGCGTCGACGCGTTCGCCACGTCGATCATCCAGTCCGCGCCCGATGGTGTTGCGAACGCGGACTGGACGGCAGCACTGGTGAACGCGTCGACGCGATCTCGTATTTTGTGGGGAACGGAATCAGTCTTATTCGCGGCCGCGTTCGGGCATTGCCCAGAGGGAGCGTCTGCAGGGTACTCCCGAAGCAGCGACCGGCGGGCA
>DATKAO010000180.1 GCA_035498015.1 Myxococcota bacterium | reverse complement strand
CAGCATCAGTCCGATGCGCATGTCGAATTCTCCAAGCGTGGTTCGTGCGGCCCATCTTATCCGATGCGCTATCCGTCCACGGGTCGTGCGCAAGAGCGGGCTGTGGCTTCTGTTCGTGACTCTCGGCGCCGGCCCCGTTGCGTGGGCCGACCGTCCGGCAGCGCTTCTGGCCGAGATCGGGGCGCGAGGCGCCGCGCCCGTCGTGCACGAGCTCTACGACAGCGAGTCCTGGAGTCCGCTGATGGAGCACATCGCGTCGGGCAACCGCGACTGGCTGCTCGCCGCCGTAGCGCTCCACCAAGGTACCGACGGCGCGTCGTCGGAAGAGCTCGGACTCGCGGTGAGCCGTGCATTGATCCCGAACGCTAGGGACGTGTTCGACGTGTTCCTGGACCAGTGGCCGGCAAAGGCCATCTGCTACGGCACTGCCGAGGCGGGCGGCCACGAGACACTCGACAGCGCTCTGGCCGAGCTGCACGCCAAGATCGCGAGCGTGAAGAAGGTGAACGAAGCGCGCCTCGCCAAGTCCAAGGCCGAGTGCCTGAAGCTCCTGCGCGAGGACGAGCCCGGCCTGCGCGAGATCTACCAGCCGCCACCCGCACAGAATAGTACCCCTTGAATACTGATTGCGGTTCTGTCATGTTCTCCTGCGAGCTATGCCTCCGACCACCCCTCCACGATCCCGACGGGTACGGCCGCGCCGCGAGGCCGGGCTGCGCGTGGCCGCGGATGGGCTCGCCGAAGGCGGTCCCGTTTTCGATCCCGTCCACCGCAGCCTCGACCTGATCGGGGACCGCTGGACGCTGGTGCTCGTACGGCACCTCCTGGGCCGGCCGCGGGGCTTCCAGGAGCTGCGCAGCCGCACGGGCATCGCGCCGCGCATCCTGTCGGCGCGCTTGCGCCAGATGGTCGCGAACCGGCTGGTCGAGACGGTGCCGGCGGGTGGGCGCTCGCTGTACGGGCTCACCGACCTGGGCCGCACGCTCGAGCCCGCGGTGCGCGAGATCGCGCTCTGGTGGGTGCGGCACATCATGCGCGCGGCCGGACCGTTCAAGGAGACCACGGCCGCCTCGGTGGTCGAGGCCCTGCCCTTCCTGCTGCGCGACGAGCGCACGGCGGGCGTGCGCATCACCTACGAGCTGCGACTCACAGGCAAGGGCGGCGGTGTCTGGGTGATCGACATCGACGACGGTGACTGCCGGGTGCGCGAGGGCTTCGCCGAGCGCGCCGACGTGCGGTACACGGCCGACGCGCGTGACTGGACGCTGTTGGCCATTGGACTCATGGACGACCGCGAGGCGGTCGCCGAGGGGAAGCTCCAGAAGGACGGCCGGGGCGGCTCGATCGCCTGGTACTTCCACCAGCCTTATTCGCCGAAGAGAAAAGAACGAGGAGACGCGAAATGATCTCATTCGGGCCCACGGAGGAGCAGGAGCTCATCCAGCAGACGGTGCACGAGTTCGCGCAGACCGAGCTGCGCGAGCGCGCGCGTGAGTGCGACGAGAAACGCGCCCTGCCCGACGACGTGCTGCAGAAGAGCTGGGAGCTCGGGCTCGTGGCGGGCGGCATTCCCGAGTCGTACGGCGGAGGTGGCATCGGCCGGTCACCCGTGACGAACGCCCTCGTACTCGAAGAGCTGGCCTGGGGCGACGTGCCGCTGGCCGCCGCCGCCATGACTCCGGGTCTGTTCGTGCAGCCGCTGCTCGACTTCGGCACCGACGAGCAGAAGGCGGAGCTCCTGCCGCTGTTCACCAAGTCCGACTTCCACGCGGCCTCGCTCGCAATCCTCGAGCCGACCTTCAGCTTCGACGTGACCAACCTGCGCACCGTGGCCGAGGCCAAGGGCTCGGGATTCTCGCTCTCGGGCAAGAAGCGCCTGGTGCCGATGGCCGCGAACGCGAGTCACCTCTTGGTCGTGGCGCGCGGCGCGCGCGACGGCGTAGCCGGGCTCGAGGCCTTCATCGTGCCGCGCGGCGCCAAGGGCCTCACGGTCTCGGCGGAGCCGGAGCGCACGCTCGGCTTCCAGTGTCTCCCGCGCTACTCGCTCGAGCTCGAGCGGGTCGAGGTGCCGGCCTCGGCGCGGCTCGGCGGCGACCGCGGCATCGACGGCGCGCGTCTGCTCGCCATGCTGCGCACCGCGAGCGCGGCGCTGTCACTCGGCCTGGCGCGCGGCGTGTACGAGCTCGCCCTGCCCTACGCCAAGGAGCGCGTCGCGTTCGGCCAGCCGATCGCGCAGAAGCAGACCATCGCCTTCATGCTGGCCGAGATGCAGATCGAGGTGAGCTCGCTGCGCCACCTGGTGTGGAAGGCCGCGAGCCTGCTCGAGCACGGCAAGGACGCGAGCCGCGCCGCGACGCTCGCGCTTTGCTACGCGAACCGCGAAGTCATGAAGATCGCCGACAACGGCCTCCAGGTGTTCGGCGGTCACGGTTACATCCGCGAGTACCCGGTGGAGATGTGGTACCGCAACGCGCGCGCGCTCACGGTCCTCGAGAGCGTCGGCGCCGTCTGAGCCAGGGAGTTACAAAGCCATGATCGACTTCACCCTCTCCGAGAAAGACGAGAAAGTCCTGGCGGCCGTGCGCGAAGAGGCGCTCGTGTGCCGCAAGTACGCCCGCTACTACGACGACCACGAGGAGGAGTTCGCCCCCGACACGCTCCAGGAGGCCAAGGACTTCAAGAACCCGTTCGCGCTGCTGGCCAAGCGCGACGAGCTCGACTCGTCGATGGGCGTGATGAGCATGCTGGTCACCGCGGGCCAGACCTGGGGCGACTACACCGTGCGCATGCGGCGCGGCACCGGGGGCCTGGGCAATGCGGCGCTGCGCGCGTCGGGCACGCCCGAGCAGAACCAGCGCTGGGGCTCGAAGACGCTGGCCATGGCGATCACCGAGCCGGGCTGCGGCAGTGACTCGAAGGCGGTGCAGACCTCGGCGGTGCTGGACAAGAACACCAACGAGTGGGTGCTGAACGGCGAGAAGATCTTCGTGACCACGGGCTGCCGCGCCGAGGGCGTGGTGGTGTGGGCCACGATCGATAAGGCCGCGGGCCGCGCCGGCATCAAGAGCTTCATTGTCATGAAGGGCACGCCGGGCTTCGAGGTGACTCACAAGGAGAAGAAGCTCGGCATCCGGGCCGACGACACCGCGGCCTACGTGTTCTCGAGCTGCCGCATCCCGCGCGACCACCTGCTGGGCGGCGACGAGTCGATCCCCAAGGAGGGCGCCGGCGGCTTCAAGGGCGTCATGAAGACCTTCAACATGACTCGCCCCGCCGTGGCCGCGATCGGCCTGGGCATCGCGCAGGCCGCGCTCGACTTCACGCGCGACGCGCTGGCCGCGGAAGGCGTGGAGGTCGACTGGAACGCCGGCGTGCACGGCCGCTCGGCCGCGCAGCAGGAGCTCGTCGAGATCGAGGCCGACATCGAGGCCGCCATGCTCGACGTGCTGCACGCGGTCTGGCTCTCGGGCGAGGCCAAGCCGAACAACCTGGAGGCGTCGATCTCCAAGGCCAAGGGCGGCGAGATCGCGCGCACCGCGACCCAGCGCTGTCTCGCGCTGCTCGGCTCGGCCGGCATCTCGTGCGACCACCTGCTCGAGAAGTGGTTCCGCGACTGCCGCATCACCGACATCTACGAGGGCACGGGCCAGATCCAGCGGCTGATCATCGCCCGCGACATCCTGGGCTACTCGGCAGCCGAGCTGTCCTAATTGACTACGTTCGCCTGCGGCTCACTGCGCGCGCCTGCGGCGCTTGCACGGCCGGCCGCGGGCGGCCGCGGACCGGCCTTCCTGATCGGCTACGTTCGCTCGCGGCTCACTGCGCGCGCCTTCGGCGCTTGCACGGCCGGCCGCGGGCGGCCGCGGACCGGCCTTCCTGATCGGCTAAACCGGCTACGTTCGGCTCGGCAGGACGCTCGCGAACTCGGGTCGCTCCGACAGGCGCGACCCGAGCTCGAAGGCCTTCGTGAAGGACGGGCGTGCGCGCAGGCGCGCGAGCCAGTCGGCGAAGCGCGGGCGGGCCGACCAGAGTGACTGCATGCCGAGGTCGTCCATGCGGTCGACGAGCGGCGCGACGCAGCACTCGGCCAGCGTGAACTGCTCGCCGAGCAGCCAGGGGCCGCGCTCGAGCGCGGCGTCGATGCGCGCGACGGTCTGCTCGAGCTGCTCGCGCGAGCTGTCGAGCTCCTCCTGCGAGAAGCCGCGGCCCGAGTTCATCTTGCGGTAGAAGCCCTTGCGGATCGGGCGCTGCTCGCCGGCGGCGTCGAATTGGGCGGCGCTCTGCAGCTTGCGCAGGATGGGCAGGAAGGTGGTTTGGAACGACGGCACGCGCACGGCCGCGGTCGGCACTTCCTCGAAGTAGCGCAGCCAGGCGCGCATGCGCGCGCGGCCCAGCGCCGTGGGCGGCGAGAGCGCAGGCTCGGGCACCACCTCGTCGAGATACTCGAGGATGCACGACGAGTCGACGACCGGCTGGCCGTCGTGCACGAGCGTGGGCACCACGCCGTTGGGATTGAGCTCGAGATACTCCGGCGCGAGCTGCTCCTGGCGCGCGAAGTCGATCACACGCGACTGCCAGTCGACGGCCTTCTCGGCCAGCGCGATGCGCACCTTCTGGCTGCAGGTGGAATAGAACGAGTGGTACAGCACGAAGCCCACGACTCACTCTCCCTCGATCTCCACGTCGAGCAGCCCCGCCTGCGCGGCCTTGCGCAGCTCTTCGTGGTCGCGCTCGGTCTGGTCCGCATAGGCGATCGCGAACTTCGCGATCGCGCGGTCGAACTGGTCCTTGTGCCCCAGGTAGCCCGCGATCGCCGCCGGCTCGCCAGAGCGCGCGTGCGCGTGCGCCAGCGCCCAGCCGCACAGGTTCGCGTACTGGACGAGCGTGACCGGGGTGAACAGCTCGACGTACGGGCTGATCTTCGCGTCGCGCAGCTGTCGCACGTAGAAGTGCCGGCCTTCCATGCCCACCGTCCAGCCCAGGAAGATGTCACTCGCCGCTTGCATCAGCCGGTAGCCGCACACCACGCGCTGGCCGTGATTCTCGTAGCGGCTCTTTCCGGCCGCGCGCTCCAGCACCGATGCGCGCGCCTCCTTCACCTGCAGGAACAGAGGGTCGTCCTTGCGCGCCATCATGAGCAACACCGCGCACAGCGTGCCCACGCTGCCGACGCCGACCACCTTCACGGCGATGTCGGCGAGCTCGTAGCGGTCGAGCAGCACGCGGCGATCGTCCTGTAGCGAGTCGCGGTAGGCGTGGAAGGCGGCGTGCGCGCGGCCCAGCAGCTCCTCTGCGCCCTGCGGGTGGTAGACCAGGGGCGGGTTGTCGCGAATCACCGGCCGCTGGCCGCGCATGGCGGCGAGCTTCGGGAAGTCGTGCTCGACGACGTCGCGCGCACGCGCTTCGGCCAGTCTCTTCTCGATGCGCCGGCGCGCTTCGCTGTCGTCGAGGTCGACGATCACGTCCCTGAGGTCGATGCGCGAGTACCAGACGTCGAGTGAGCGCATCTCGCCGTACTCGAGCATGCGCTCGCGATAGGAGCGGACACAGGCGCGCACCGCCTCGCGCGCGCGGCGGTCGGTGAAGCCGTTGCTGCGGCTGGCCAGCACGAAGCTCGCGGCCAGGCGCTTGACGTCCCACTCCCAAGGCGCGGGAAGTGTCTCGTCCAGGTCGTTGATGTCGAAGATCACGCGCCGCTCCGGCGTGGCGAAGCCCCCGAAGTTCAAGAGGTGCGCGTCGCCGCAGGCCTGCACGCGCAGTCCCGTGCGCGGCGAGCGCGCCAGGTCGAGCGCCATGTTGAGCGCAGCGCCGCGATAGAACGAGAACGGGCTCTTGAGCATCCGGCCGTTGCGGATCGGCACGAGGCTCTCGATCCGGCCCGCGTTCGAGAGCCGCTGCAGGTCGAGCGGGCTCGCCCGCCGCGAGCCGGGCTTCCAGTGCGCGTGCGCGCCGCGCGCGCACTTGTCGCGCAGGCTCTTGCCCTGCGCGTAGAGCTCGGCGGGCGACGGGCGAGGTGGATGCGCCCTCTTCGATACCGCGCGGCGAGTCACCATCCGGCGCCATCATACGCTCTCGGGCGGGGCTTTCAGCGGCTGCGCACGGTCACTGCCCCGAGACCACGATGCAGCCGCTCTTACCCTTGGGCGGCACCGTGAGCTCGCAGCGCAACACGATGTCCTCGGGCGTGGTGCTGCCGCCGCGCGAATAGCCGGCGCGCCGGCCCTCTTCGGGTGTCTCGACGCAGACGGATTCCGGGAGGTTGGACTCACCTCCATAGGCCAGGTCGATGATCGGCACCCACTTGTGGAAGGGTGCGAGGTCGAAGGCGCCGTCCTCCTTCGTGACCGCTTCACGTACCGGCGCAATGCACGACGGATCGGCCGCCACCATCACGCGCGCGCCGGCCACGGGCTTCTCGTTGCGAGTCACCGTGCCACTCACTCGTCCCGTGACCCGCACCGTGTGCGGGATCGGCAGGCAGCCAGCCAGGCCGGCGGTCACGACCAGGAGGAGCGCCGCGAATCGCCTGCGCGCCATGACCCCCTCAGGTGTTGGAGAGCTGGCGCAGGAAGGCGATCAGGTCCTTGATGCCCTGATCGTTGATCACCCCGCCCCAGGGCGCCATCATCGGCGACTTTCCGACCGAGGCGCCGCCCTTCGAGATCACCTGGTAGAGGTGCTGGTCGCTGAGTCCCGCCATGAACACGTGGTCGGTGTGATTCGCGGGCTTGGGGTTGAGCGTGGCCGCGACCGGACCGTCGCCCTTGCCGCCCGCACCGTGACAGGTGGCGCAGTACTGCGCGTACAGGGCCTTACCGGCTTCGGCGTCGCCGCGCAGGTTGCCCGAGGGCACCGGCGCGGCCGGCGGCGGCGCGGTGGGCGTGGCCGGCGTGCCGGTCTCGAGCGACGTGGAGGGCGGCGCCGCGGGCTCGCTCTTCTTCTCCCCGCCCCCGCACGCAGCGACGAGCGCCGCCAGCACGAGGACGGACCAGACGCGACTCATGCGGCGCTCCGCAGCGCGAGGTCGACGAGCATCGCCAGGAACGTGCCCATGAGATACACGAGCGACACGCGGAAGGTCTTCTTCGCCGCTGGCGCGTCCTGCCGGCGCAGCAGCCCGACGGCCGCCGCGAAGAACCAGGCCCAGAGCCCCAGAGTCACTGCGCCGTAGCCCCAGCCGAGCATGCCCAGCCACACGGGCGCGAGAGTCACAGGCAGGAGTGACAGGATCCAGAGCAGGCTGCGCTGGCAGGTCGCCCGGTCGCCGATGCGGTCGAACAGCATCGGGAAGCCCGCGCGCTGGTAGTCGGCGCGGTGGTTCATGGCGATCGCGTAGAAGTGCGGCGGCTGCCACAGGAAGATGATGGCGAACAGGATCCAGCCGGCGAGCGAGATCCGGCCGTCGGCGGCGGCGTCGGCGATGAGCGGCGCGATCGCGCCCGAGACACCGCCCGCGACCACCGCGAACGGCGTGCGCGGCTTGAGCCACAGCGTGTACACGAACACGTAGAAGAGGATCGCGGCCAGCGCGATGCCCGCGGGCGCGGGGCCCGCCGCGAGCCACAACACGCCGGTGCCGAGCACCGACAGAACCAAGCCGAGCGCGAGCGCGCGCTCGGGCCGCAGCACGCCCGCCGGCAGCGGCCGCGTGCGCGTGCGCAGCATGCGCGCGTCGAGGTCGCGCTCGAGATAGCTGTTGAGCGCGTTCGCCGCGCCCGCCGCCAGCGCCGTGCCGAGGAGCGTCCAGGCCGCGAGCCCGAGCGACGGCCAGTGACCTTCGGCCAGCACCAGCGCGGGCAGGCCCGAGAACAAGACGAGCGGCAGCAGGCGGGGCTTGGTCAGCGCGAGATACGCGTTCATCGCGCCGCTCCCACCAGCCCGCGCTCCGCAGCGCCGGCTCCCTTGGGGGCGACCCGCGCGTGCAGCGCGTCGCGCGCGAGCAGGCCGGTGGTGAGCACGATCCCGGCCGCCAACGCCGAGTGGAGCGCGGTCACCTCGACCGGCAGCCGCAGGAGCACGTTCGCCGCGCCCACGATGATCTGCGTGAACACCAGGGCCACGCCCTCGCGCGCCAGCCCCGGCGTGCGCCAGGCCAGCGCCAGGTAGGCCGCGGCCAGCGCGTAGGCGTTCGTGCGGTGCAGCACGTGCAGCCCGACCGGGCCGCTGAGCGTGGGCGCGAGCGAGTCGCCGTTGCACAGCGGGAAGGTCGCGCACGCCAGGCCCGCATAGTGACTCGACACGAGCCCGCCCAGCACGACCTGCAGCGCCACGAGCGCGCCGGTCAGCCAGACCAGCCGCGCGCTCGAGGGCGAGAGACTCGCGCGCGGGCGCGGCGTCTCGCGCGCGGCGTCGAGCAGGTCGCGCGCCAGCCAGGCGAGCGCGAGCGCAAACAGATTCCCGGTCACGAGGTGCGCAGTCACCGTCCAGGGCGCGAGCCCGAGCAGCACGGTGAGTCCGCCCAGCACGATCTGCGTGCCGAGCAGCGCGAAGATCGCCGCGAGCGAGCGCGCGAAGCGCGCCCGCAGCGCGCGCCGGCGCAAGAGCGCGAGCGCCACGCCGGCCACGCCGAAGCCCAAGGTCCCCGCGAACAGCCGGTGACCCCACTCGAGCGCGATGCGCGCGTCGAAATCGGGCACGAGCCGTCCGTGACACAGCGGCCAGTCCGGGCACGAGAGACCCGCCCCGTGCGCGCGCACGAGCGCGCCGATCACGATCAAGAGCCAGGCGGCCCCCGCCAGCACGGCGGCGGCCCGGCCGGCGCGCAGCGCCACCCGGCGGTCTTCGGGGAGGGAAGTCACTTCGGTCCGGTCCCTTTCTCGAGGGCGCGAACGCACGGAGGAGAAGGCGGCGCGCCCCCAGCAGGCCGCAACGGACGGCGCGGAGGGTACTGGCGCGGTCCGGAAGGGGTCAAGCGCGCGGGGGGCGGCAAGCGCGCCTGCAACCTTCGGCTGCGGCTCCTTCAATACGAGCGAGGCAGGTCCAGCACGTGCTCCGCCACGAAGTTCAGCGCCATCTCCTGGGAGATCGGCGCCAGCCGCATCAGCCGGGCCTCGCGCCAGTAGCGCTCGACGTGGAATTCCCGCGCGTAGCCGAAGCCGCCCAGCGTCTGCAGCGCCCGGTCGCAGGCCCGGAAGGAGGCGTCCGCGCAGCGGACCTTCGCCATGTTGGCGAGCGGGCCGGCCGGCTCGCCCCGGTCGTAGGTCCACGCGGCCTTCTGCCACAAGAGCTCCGCCGCCACGAGCTCGCTGTACGAGTCGGCGAGCGGGTGGGCGATCGCCTGGTTCTGGCCGATCGGCCGATCGAACACGATGCGCTCGCGCGCGTAGGCCACCGCCCGCTCGAGCGCCCGGAAGCCGATGCCGACCGCCTCGGCGGAGATCACGATCCGCTCCGGGTTGATGCCGTCGAGCAGGCAGTAGAAGCCGCGCCCGACCTCGCCCACCACGTCGGCGTTCGACACGGGCAGGTCGTGGATGAACACCTCGTTCGAGTTCACGGCATTGCGGCCGAGCTTGGGGATCTCGCGGATCTCGACGTGCTTGGGGTCGAGGTCCGCGAGGAACAGCGTCATGCCGTCGAGCCGCCGCGCGCACTCCTCGCGGGGCGTGGTGCGCGCCAGCAACAGGATCTTCTGCGCCTGCTGGGCCTTGGTGTTCCAGACCTTCTTGCCGTTCACGACCCAGCCTTCGCCGTCGCGGCGCGCGAACGTGCGGATGCGCGAGGTGTCGGTGCCGGCGTCGTCCTCGGTGACTCCGAACGAGACGTGCAGCTTCCCGGTCGCCGTGGGCGGGAGATACTTCTCCTTCATCGCCTCGGAGCCGTGGTGGATGACCGGCCCCATGCCGAAGATCGACAGGTGCATGGTCGACGCCGCGTTCATCGCGCCCGCGCTGCCCGCCACGGCGCGCAACAGCGCGCCCGCGTGAGTCACTCCGAGCCCCGCCCCGCCGTACTTCTCGGGCACGAGCACGCCGACCCAGCCGGCCTCGGCGAAGGCGTTGTAGAACTCCCAGGGGAACTGCTTCTTCTCGTCGTGAAGCAGCCAGTAGTCGTCGTCGAAGCGCGCGGCGAGCTTGGCGGCTTCGGCCGTGATGCCCTGGTAGTCGGCGTCCGGTTCGAAGTTCATCGGGGCGATTCTAGCCCCAGGGCCGTGCCTACTTGAGCTTGGCCTCTTTGAACACGACGTGCTTGCGCACGACGGGGTCGTACTTCTTCACCTCGAGCTTGTCGGGGGTGTTCTGCTTGTTCTTCCGGGTCGTGTAGAAGAAACCGGTCCCCGCCGTCGACTCGAGCTTGATCTTTTCGCGCGCGCCCTTCTTCGCCATGCGCGGCGTTATAGCATGCGTCCCGGAGGACCGCTTTTCATGGTTGCGCCGCTCGAGGGGATCCGGGTCATCGAGGTCGCCAGCTTCGTCGCCGCGCCGTCGGGTGGGGCCCTGCTCGCGGACCTGGGCGCCGAGGTCGTGAAGGTCGAGGTGCCCGAGGGCGAGCTCTACCGCCACACCAAGCCCCACATGGGCGGCTACAAGACCGACTTCGACGGCGCGCCGCCCTTCGAGATGGACAACCGCGGAAAGCGCTCGCTCGCGCTCGACCTGCAGAAGCCCGAGGCGCTGGCCGCGCTCGAGCGGGTGATCGCCGGCGCCGACGTGGTGCTCACGAACCTCTTGCCCGGGCGGCAGCGCAAGTACCGGCTCGACGCCGAGTCCCTGCGCGCGAAGTTCCCGAAGCTCATCCACGCCACGCTGAACGGCTACGGCGTGCGCGGCGAGGAGGCCGACGCGCCGGCGTTCGACTACACGGCCTACTGGGCGCGCACCGGCATGATGGACATGTTCCGCGCGCCCGAGGCCATTCCCGCGTTCCTGCGCCCGGGCGTCGGCGACCATGCCGCGGGCGTGTCACTCGTGGCCGGCATCCTGGCGGCGCTGCGCGTGCGCGACCGGACGGGCGAGGGCCAGGCGATCGAGGTGTCGCTGCTGCAGATCGGCCTCTACATCGCCGGCAACGACTTCGCGAACGTGTTGGCCACGGGCCAGAGCCCGCCCATGCACGACCGCGCCGCGCCGCGCAACCCGATGTGGAACTCCTACCGCACGGCCGACGACCGCTGGCTCATGCTGGTCATGGTCGACTCACAGCGTTACTGGCCCAAGCTGTGCGCGGCGATCGAGCTCGAGTCACTCGTCGAGGACCCGCGCTTCGCCGACCCGGTCGCGCGCTACCGGAACTCGCGCGCGCTGGTCGAACGGCTCGACGCCGCGTTCGCGACGCGCACCCTGGCCGAGTGGGAGACCGAGCTGCGGCGTCACCCGCTGATCTGGTCGCCGGTGCGGCGCATGCACGAGCTGATCGACGACCCGCAGGTGGCCGCGATGGGCTACTTCTCGAGCGTCGACCACCCCAAGCTCGGCAAGTTCAAGAGCGTGGGTCCGCCGTTCAAGATGTCGGCCCACGCCATGCCCGCGAGCCGGCCCGCGCCCGAGCTCGGCGCAGACACCGAGGCCGTGCTGCGGCGCGCGGGACTCACTCCGGACGAGATCGACAAGCTGCGCCGCCGCTAGCCTGCGCCAGGAACAGCGCGCCCGGCACGAACACGAGCGCCTGCGGCACCAGGAAGAGCCGCGCCTCCGCGACCACCGCCGCGAAGGCGTGGATCACGAGCCACGCGGGCACGAGCGCCCAGGCGAACGCGCGCAGCACGGGCGGCCAGTGGCGCCAGCCGGCGAGCGCGAGCAGCGGCACGAAGCCCAGCACCGCGAACAGCTGGATCGGGGTGAGCAGCCGGCCCGCGTTGTAGGCGAGCATGGGCCAGCCGAGCCCCGTCACGCCTTCGGGCACGATCAGCCGCTGGGGCGGGAACGCCCAGCGCAGCCCCGCGAACACCGCGAGCCAGATCGCGAGCGCGCCCGCGGCCAGGGCGAACGCGCGGCGCGGGATCGGCCCGCCGGCCCCGGCATGCGCCAGCACCAGGAACGGGATCAGCCCGCTGGTCTCGCGGTTCAGCGCCGCGAGCAGCATGAGCGGCAGGACCCACGGGGCGCGGCCGTGGAGCAGACACAGCGCCGCGCCGAGATAGAACACCAGGTCGAGATACGAGTCGAAGCGCAGGTCGGTGTTGTGATGACTGTAACTCATGCCCCAGGCCAGGAGACTGATGCCGATGAACGCGTTCGGCAGCGAGAGACCGAGCTTGCGGAAGTAGGCCCACGCCAGCACGAAGGCCGTGGTGTCTCCCAGCGCGCGCAGCGCGATCACCGCCACCGCGAAGTGATTCGGCAGGCCCGCCGCGCCGCTCGCGCGCACGAACAGCCACTCGAGCCCCGCGGGCAGCACGCGGTACTGCAGCGGGCTGCCCGCGCTGCCGTCGAGCATGGCCAGGTACAGGCGCTGCTGCTCGGCGCCCGGGGCGAAATAGGCCATGCTGCAGGCGATCACGTGCTCATAAGTCGTGAAGAGTCCGCACAGGAGCGACGCCGCGACGACGAGCAGCCAGACACGCCGATTCACGCGCGCAACCTATCATGGGAGCGGAGGGGCCGCTCTGGTACCCTACGCGCACCTCGAGGAGACCCATGAAGGGAATCGTTCTCGCCGGCGGCGCGGGCACGCGGCTGCATCCGATCACGCAAGTCGCGAGCAAGCAGCTGCAGCCGGTCTACGACAAGCCGATGATCTTCTACCCGCTGGCGACGCTCATGCTGGCGGACATCCGCGAGATCCTGTTGATCTCGACCCCCCAAGACGTGCCGCGCTTCCAGTCTCTGCTCGGCGACGGCTCGGCCTGGGGTATCTCGATCTCCTACGCCGTGCAGCCCGAGCCCAAGGGCATCGCGCAGGCGTTTCTGGTGGGCGAGCGCTTCATCGCCGGCAGTCGCGTGGCGCTGATCCTGGGTGACAACCTGTTCTACGGCCGCATGCGCCTGGACGAGATCGTGCGCGAGTTCCGCTCCGGCGCGGTGATCTTCGGCTATCCGGTGCGCGACCCGCAGCGCTACGGCGTGGTCGAGTTCGACGAGGCCGGCAAGGTCGTGTCACTGGTCGAGAAGCCCAAGCAGCCGCGCTCGAACCTGGCGGTGCCCGGGATCTACCTGTACGACGAGAGCGTGGTCGAGCGCACGAAGTCACTGCGCCCGTCGCCGCGGGGCGAGCTCGAGATCACCGACCTGAACCGCGGCTATCTCGAGAGCGGCGAGCTGCGCGCGGTGCGGCTGGGGCGCGGCATCGCCTGGCTCGACACGGGCACGCACGAGAGCCTGCTCGAGGCCGCGAACTTCATCGCCACGATCGAGCAGCGCCAGGGGCTCAAGATCGCCTGTCTCGAGGAGGTCGCCTTCCGGCGCGGCTTCCTCGACGCCGCCGGCCTCGAGCGCACGCTGCGCGCCATGCCGGCGTCGCCCTACCGCGACTACTGCGCGGCGCTGTTGCAAGAGCCCTGAGCGAACCCGGCATGACCGAGATCTTCCGCCGCACGCGCGTGATTCGCCCCGACGACGTCGACGAGCTGGGTCACGTGAACAACGTGCGCTGGGTGCACTTCGTGGCGGAGCTCGCGGTGGCGCACGCGTCGCTGCACGGCTCGGGTCTCGACGCGCTGCGCGGCCAGGGCGCGCTGTGGATCGTGCGCCGGCACGAGCTCGACTACCGCCGCCCCGCCCTGCCCGGCGAGGAGATCGTCGAGGAGACCTGGGTCCACGCCATGACCGGCGCGAAGAGCGATCGGCGCTCGCGTTTCACGCGCGCCTGCGACGGTGCGCTCCTGGTCGAGGCGGTGTCGATCTGGGCCTACGTCGACGCGAAGACGCTCAAGCCGGCGCGCATTCCCGAGGCGCTGCGCGCGCGCTTCGCGCAAGAGCCGTGAGCCGGCTCGCCGCGCGGCTGGGACTGGCGGCGGCGAGTCTGTTTCTCGTGCTCGGGTCGGCCGAGGCGGCGCTGCGCATCTTCGGCTTCGGCGAGGTCATGACCTACCAGGCCGATCCGCGCTTCGGCTATCTCATGCGGCCGTCGCAGCGCATCTCGACCTGGGGCGACGTGATCGCGATCAACTCGCTCGGGCTGCGCGGCCCCGAGCTGCGCAACCCCAAGCCGCCCGGCCTCCTGCGCGTGATCTTCGCCGGTGACTCGGTCACCTACGGCGGCGGGCGCGTGCACGAGTACGAGCTCTTCTGCCGCCGCGTCGAAGCACTGGCCGCCAACGAAGGCCTCGAGCTCGAGGCCGTGAACGTGTCCGCGCCGGGCTGGTCGCCGCAGAACTGGGTCGCCTGGCTCGACGCGCACGGCACGCTCGACGCCGACCTGGTCCTGCCCGTGTTCCCCGCGATCGACCTGCGCCGGCCGTTCGCCACCATGGACAAGGTCGGCATCGTCGACCGCGCGCCCGCGCTGCGGCTGGGCACGCTCTTGCTCAAGCTGCGCGCCCAGCGCATCCCCGGCCTGCCGCTCACCAACGAGTCACTGCAGGCGAACGTGGACGCCGTGCGCGGCGTCTTGGCGCGCTTCCCGGCCACGCCGTTCCTGGCGGTGTTCGTGGAGTCGCGTCCGACGCAGGAGCCCAAGCCGAGCTACTGGGGCCCCTACGAAGCGCTGTTTCCCGACCCGATCGACGTGCGCAGCGAGCTCGGACCTTCGGACTTCGTCGACGACGTACACCTCTCGCCCGCGGGTCACGCGGCCGTGGCGCAGCGCGTCTGGTCGCGGCTCGGCCCGCGCCTGCGCGAGCTACTCGACGCGCGCCGCGCGCGCCCGCTCTAGCTGCAGGCTCTCCCACCACCAGACCATCTGGCGGAAGTCCTCGCTCTCGGGGGGCGGGGGGTCGGTGGTGTCGTAGCGCAGCTCCGTGTCGAGGCCGCGCAGACACAAAAGCCGCGGCCGTTCGACCAGCGCCATGTACTGCAGCACGCGCCGCCCGGGCTCGGGAACGAAGCGGGGGCGCGTGGCGCCGTTGCTGGCGAGCGCGCGCTGGAGCTCGCCGCGCAGGTCACTGATGGCCGCCGGCTCGGGCCAGTCGCCGCCCAGCCCGACCACCACCAGGGGTACACGCGTCTGTGTCGCGTCGAGCGACAGGCCGTGACCGAGCGCGCCGCTCTCGAACAGCGCCTCGCCGTGGTCCGAGGTCACGAGCACCGCGGCGTCGGGTCCGGCGTGCGCGCGCCACAGCGCCACCAGCCGCTCGAGCGCGCGGTCGACGTTCGCCGTGGCGTTGGCGTAGGTGGCGTACACGCCGGCCGGGTCGTCGGGCCGGATCTGCCGCACGCCCAGGCGCGGCACGCCCAGCACGTCGTCGAGCTCGCGGTGGTCGTACGGGAAGTGGGTGTCTCCGTAGTTCACGTAGAGCAACAGCGGGCGATCGCCGGTGCGGCGGCCGAGATACGACTCGACCTCGGCGTTCACGCGCTTCCACGAGAGCATCAAGCTGCCGGTCGTGCCGTAGCGCGCCACCGAGTGCGCGGCGTCGCTGCGCGCGTCGAAGTACGAGTCGACGCGCTCCAGGCCCAGCATCTTGCTCTCGTCGGAGCCGAAGGACTCGTCCTGCCCCGAGATCCAGGCCACCTCGTAGCCGTTGGCGTGGAAGTCGTCGACCAGCGTCGACTGGCCCGGATAGGGCGCGAGTCTCCCGCCCACGAGCTGCCCGCGCGAGCGCGCCGTGTAGGGCGAGTTGGCGTAGAAGCGCTCGGAGCGCGCGCCTTCGGCCGAGAGTCTCTCGAGGAAGGGAGTCACGGGCTTGCCGGCGAGCTGCGCGCCGACCACGTCCGCGCGCACGCCCTCGAGAAACACGATCAAGAGGCTCGGCTTGCGGCGGAAGACGGGCCGGTCGACGAAGCCGTCCGGCGGACGCCGGTAGTCGGCCGGGTGGTCGCCCGCCAGCCCGTTCTGGTCGATGCCGTCGCCGGGCAGGTCGAGCGCGTACGGGTGCCTGGTGGCGTCGAAGGGCGCGGGGTCGGCCAGCGGGGCGAACATGCCGTAGCCGTCGAAGTCGAAGTCGGTCGCGCGCTGGAAGAGCGGCAACAGGACAGCGCCCGACGCCTTGCTCTCGAGCGCATCGCAGCTGGTGCCGCCGTGCGCGCACTCACTCGAGAGCACCGCGATCGAGAGACCCGACGCGCACAGGAAGCCCGCCGCGAGCGTCAGCGCGGCCGGGACCTCCCAGCCACCGCGTGGCTCGGCGCGCCACGCGAGCGGCCGCAGCACGCGCACGCCCAGCGCTCCCGACAGCGCGACCGCGCCGATCGCCAACGCCACCGGCGTGATCTGCGCCTCGCCCTGCGCGATCCACTCGAGCGGCGACCCGCCCGCCAGCGCCAGCCACAGCCCGGGATCGAGGATCTTGCCCAGGTAGAGGAACAGGCGGTAGCGCACGTAGAGGAAGCCGAAGGCCGGCACCAGCACCGCCAGCGCGGCCACCGCGAGTCTCTGCAGGCCCAGGAGCCGCGTGCGACGCAGGAGCGGCAGGGCGACGAGCCATGCGCCCAGCACCAGCGTCGCGTCCAGGGCGAGCGAATCCAGCAGGAACGCGGCGATCTGGGCCGGCGTGCGCCGGGCGCCCTCGACCAGGAAGCCGCCGGTGAAGAGACCCGTGGTGCGCGCAATCAAGAGCGTATCCACCAGAGTCAGCACGGCGGCGCAGCCGGCGAGTAAGATCCCCCACGCCGCAGTCACGCGCAGCGAGCTCCGGGGCCGGGCGGTCGAGCTCAAAGGCGGCTCACTTCGCACTGCCTCGCGACCACCCCACATGGAAATGCAGGCCAAACCGCAGCGTTCCGGAAGAGCAGCCAAGCGCAAGTCGGCCGCGCCCGCGCTGCGGGCTCGGAGCTTCGTGCTGTGGGGTGCTGTGGGGGTCGCTGGGGCATGCCTGGCCTTGTGGGTCTCCGCCTGGCTGGCGCGGGGCACTGCCTCCGCCTGGCCGCGTTTCGAGGACGATGCGTACTACTATCTCGTAATCGCCCGCAATGTCGCGGCGGGTCGCGGATTCACCGTCGACGGAATCTCGCTCACCAACGGCTTCCAGCCGCTCTGGATGTGGCTGCTCGTGCCCGTCGCGTGGCTGTGCTCTGGCGACACCCACGTGTTGCTGGGGCTGGCCCAGGTCTTCGTGGTGCTCTTGACCTGCGTCTCCGGCGGTCTGCTCTTCGACCTGCTGCGCACGACCTGCGGCTTCCGGCCGGCGTGCTTCGGCACGGCCGTGTTGCTCGTGCCGCCGTTCCTGAACGTGCTGGTGTCGGGCATGGAGGCGGCGCTCGTCCTCTTGGTGTTCCTGCTGCTCGTCCGGGAGCTGTTCGCGGGCGGCGCGCTGGAACGCCCGGAGCCTCGGCTGCGCGACCTGCGCGCGGGGGTCTGGCTGGGGCTCCTGCTTCTGGCGCGGCTCGACGCGGTCTTCGTCGCGGTGGCGCTGGCCGGGAACGCACTCCTGCTCGGACTCCTCGCGGGGCCGGCTTCTTTGGTGGCGCGGATCTCGCGGACGGCCCGGAAGTCCGCCGTGCTGTTCGGCCCCGCCGTGCTGATGCTGGTCCCGTACCTGCTCTGGAACTTCGAGCGCTTCGGGCACCTGGTGCCGATCAGCGGGTCGCTCAAGACGAGCTTCTCGAACCCGGAGTTCGTGCGCGCGAACGTGGGGCTGCCCTGGCTCGCGCTCTTGACGCTCGGCGCGGCCGGGGCCGGACTGGCGCTGGCGCGGCCGTCGGAGCGGCGCCTGGGACGCCTGCTGGTGCCGCTCGTGGCTGGGCTCTCCCTCCAGGCGCTTCACGCCATGTGGTTCATGCGCTGGGCGGTGTTCGCCTGGCACTACGTGCTGTTCATGCCGGTCGGCGCGGTCGCGGCGGGGGTGATCGCGCGCCGCCTCCAGGACCTCCTGCCGGAGATCGCGCTGCGGGCGGGGCTCGGCCTGGTCGCGTGGGTGCTGATCGTGAGCCAGTACGCGTCGATCTCGCGCCTGCACCTGGCCTTCACGGGCGCGACGCGCGAGGCGGGTGAGTGGGCGGCCAAGACGCTGCCGAAGGACGCCTTGTTCGCCATGAAGGACAGCGGCGCGTTCAGCTACTTCTCGGAGCGCGGCGTGGTGAACCTCGATGGCGTAGTGAGCAGCTTCCAGTTCCAGGAGACGCTGTGTCGGGGCGAGCTCCAGCAGTATCTCGACCGCCACCACGTGGCCTATCTGGTGCAGCACTCGGTGCAGGGCTTGAACGAGGGCTTCTACGACCGCTTCGTGCTGCGCTATCCGTGTCACTTCGAGGGCGGTCACACGAGTGACCTGGTGGTGCGGCGCGACCAGGAGGTCTACCGCGGCTCGCGCTACCGGGACTACCTCGAGCACGAGGACCATCTGGTGATCTGGAAGATCGCCCCCGACGAGACGCCCTAGCGCACGGGCGCGAGCCCGCGCTCGAGCGCGGCCACGTAGTCGGGGTCCTCGTAGTCGGCGTCCGCGCGCGCGCCCACGCGGTCGTACAGCGCCGAGACCATCGACTCACTGGTGCGCGGGTGCGCGCTCACGCGCCAGACCGGCGAGGCCAGGAGATACGGCACGAGGAGCTTGCCCTTCCGGCATGGGCCCAGGAGCAGCCGCGCGCCCGGCAGCGCGGCCTCGTCGAGCGCGATGCGCGCGCCCGCCCCGAGCCGCGGCTCGAGCGCCTGGAACTCGAGCAGCGTGTGGGTCGCCGAAGGCGCGGAGTCGAACAGCGCGAAGTCGATCGCCTCGTGGCGCGCGGCGATGCGCGCCAGGCTCGCCAGGCTGTCGCCTTCGAGAAAGTGCACGCGCCGCGACAGGTCGGGCACCCGGCTGCACAGCGCGGCGATGCGCTCCGGGTCGAGCTCGCAGGAGTAGAGCTCGGCGCCCACCCGCTCGGCGACCTGGAGCAGCGCCAGGGTCGAGAGACCGCAGCCCGTCTCGACGAACACCACGGGCCGCTGAGTCGCAGGCTTGACGTCGGCGAGCAGGCGGCGGATCAGGCCGGCCTGGTCCTGAGTGCGCCACACGCTGCGCAGCAGCCCCACCGCCATTCGCGCGACGTCCATGCCGTTCCCCTCGCCGCGATCGGTGCTGATTCTCCCGGCGCGGGGGCGGTCCGGCAAGGTCCCCTTGCAGGCGCGGCGCTTCTTGGAGACCCACTAGCCCGTGGGGTTCTTCCGGAACGCGGCCTCGGTGTTCGCGACCAGCGCGATCGCGCTCCCGATCAGCGTGGTCACCAACGTGGTGGTGGCGCGCTGGCTGTCGGTGCCGGACCGCGGCCTGTACGCGGAGCTCACGAACTTCTCGTTCGTGTTCTACCTGCTGACCCAGCTCGGCTGGGGCGACGCGGTGATCTACCGGGTGCGCGGTCACGGCGTGCCGCCGCGGCGCGCCTTCGCCACGGGCCTGTTCGCGAACGGCGCGGTCGCGCTGGGGGCGTTCGCGCTGTGTGTGGCGTTCCGCGAGCCACTGTCGCACCAGTTTCTGGGCGGCGCCTCGCCGAAGGCGTTCTGGCTCGCGGCCGCGACCGGGCCGCTGCTCGTGCTGGGTGACTTGCTGCGCGGCGTCGCGCGCGCGCTCGACCGCTTCGACCTGCACAACCAGTTCGGGCTCTTGCAGTCGGCCGCGATCCTGGGCGGGCTCTTGATCGCCCTGCCGCTCGCGGGCGGCGCGCTCGAGGCGGCGCTCAGCTCGTGGTGTCTGGTGCAGGTCTTCCTCGTGGCCTACTTCGGCGCGCGCGTGGCGGCGCTCGCGGGCTTCGAGTGGCGGCTCGACCTGCACGAGGCGGCGGCCAGCATCGCCTTCGGCGGCGCGATGTACTTCCAGTATCTCCTGATCCAGCTGCACGAGCGCGCCGACGTGCTGCTGCTCGGGGCGCTGGGCACGCCGAGCTTCGACGTGGCGCTCTACGCGACCGCGGTATCGGTGATCTCGCCGCTGCGGCTCGTGCCCGGGGCGATCGGCACTGCGCTCCTGCCGGAGCTCTCGGGCGTGAGCGCGCGCGAGGCCGCGGAGTTCACGGCCGCGGTCGTGCGGACCTCGGCGCTGGTCATGCTGGCGATCGCGCTGGGGCTGGCGGCGGTGGGCGCGCTCGCGATCCCGCTCCTGTTCGGCGCCCGCTACGCGCCGGCAGTGACTCCGTTCCTGATCCTCCTGCCGGGACTCACCGCGGTGACGGTGTCGCGGCTCTTGCAGCGCTACTTCGCGGCCGTGGGACGGCCGCGCGCACTGTGGGGCATCGGCGCGCTGGCGCTCGGCGCGAACGTGGGCTTGAACCTGGTGCTGATCCCGCGCGCGGGCATCCTGGGCGCGGCCACGGCCGGCCTGTGCTCGACCACGCTCGAGGCGGTCGCCACGGTCTGGTACTTCAGCTCGGAGTCGGGCCAGCGCGTGCGCGACACGCTGCTCATGCGCGGCGCCGACTTCGCGCGCATCCGCTCGCGGCTGCGCTAGTCGGCCTGCTTCGCGCGCGCGTCGAGCAGCGCCCGGATCGACGCCAGCAGGTCGTAGCGGTCGATCGGCTTGGTGAGATAGGCGTTGCAGCCCGCCGCGAGACACTTCTCGCGCTCGCCGGCCAGCGCGTGCGCCGTGAGCGCCACGATCGGCACGCGGTTGCCGCGCGCGCGCAGGTTACGCGCCGCGGTGTAGCCGTCCATGACCGGCATGGCCATGTCCATGAGCACCAGGTCGAAGGTCTCGATCTCGGTGCGCTCGAGCGCCATCTGGCCGTTCTCGACCACCACCACCTCGGCGCCCGCCTTGCGCAGCATCATCGAGATCAGGCGCTGGTTGTCGGGGCCGTCCTCGGCCAGGAGGATGCGCGCCTGGATCGGCTCCGCCGCGCCCGACGGCCGGCGCGTGTCGCCGTGCAGCTCGGCCTCGCCGACCACCTGCAGCATGCGCGAGCCCGGCGTCGGCTGGGCGCGCACGGTGAGCGTGAACGTGCTGCCCGCGCCCGCCTCGCTCTCCACCGTGCAGTCACCGCCCAGCAGCACGGCAATGCGCTTGGTGATCGCGAGCCCCAGGCCGGTGCCGCCGAAGCGGCGCGTGATCGAGCTGTCGGCCTGCTCGAAGGCGCGGAAGAGTGACTCGCGCTTCTCGGGCGCTATGCCGATGCCGGTGTCCTTCACCTCGATGCGCGCCATCTCGGTCGCGGGGTCGTAGGTCACGCGCAGGCGCACGAAGCCGCGCTCGGTGAACTTGATCGCGTTGCCCAGCAGGTTCACCACGCCCTGGCGCACGCGCGTCGGGTCGGAGAGCACCTGCGAGGGCACGGGTGAGTCGAAGGCGACTTCCAGCGCGATGCCCTTCTCATCGGCGCGCACGCGCATGAGCGACGCGATCTCCGAGACGATGTGCACCACGCTCATCGGGATCAGCTCGACCTCGACCCGGTTCGCCTCGATCTTCGACAGGTCGAGGATGTCGTTCAGCACGTCGAGCAGGTGCCCGCCGTTGCGGCGCACGATCTCGAGCAGCCGGCGCGCCTCCTCGCCGAGCTGCATCTCGTCGTCGAGCAGGAGGTCCGCGTAGCCGAGGATCGCGGTCATGGGCGTGCGGATCTCGTGACTCATGTTGGCGAGGAACGCGCTCTTCGACTGGTTGGCGCGCTGCGCCTCGTTGCGCGCCGCCTCGAGCTCGATCGTGCGCTCGGCGACCTTCTGCTCGAGCGTGGCCCGGTGCGTCTCGAGCTCGCCGTGCACGCGCGAGAGCTGGCGGGTCATGTCGTTGAACGAGCGGCCCAGCTCGCCGAGCTCCCCCACGCCCAGCTCGGGCACCTGCGCGCCCAGGTCGCCGGCGCCGACCCGCTTCACGGTCGCGCCCAGCAAGTGAATGCCGCGCAGCAGGTTCTGCCACAGCGCCACCGCGATGCCGATGCCCACGACCAGCGCGGCGGCCAGCACCACCGAGCTCGAGGCCAGGAGCTCGCGGTACTCGGCCATGCTGCGCGAGGTCGAGATCACGATCCGGATCAGCCCGTCGGGGCGCATCGTGACCGCCTGCGGACCCGGGTAGTGCACCGGCACCAGCAGCTCCTGCAGGCTCTTGCTCAGCCCGCGCTGGCGGCGGTCGTCGGGGAAGTTCAAGCGCTCTTCGGGGAAGAGCGGCGCGATCGACGGGTCGCCCTCCGACGCCAGTAACTGGCCCTTGCGGTCGTAGACCGATACGTGCACCACGTCGCGGTCGGCCAGCGCCGACAGGACTGACTCGCGGACCGCGGCCGGCGAGTCGCTCTCCAGGCCGGCGCGCGCCGACTGAGTGAGAAACGCCGCGATCGTGTCGAGCTTGGCGTGCACGCCGCGCTCGAGCTGAGTGCGCGCGACCTTGTAGAGCACGGCGCCGGTGCCCAGCATGAACAGCGCGACCGGCGTGATCGCCGCGACCACGAGGGTGGCCCGAACACTCAGTCTGGGGGTACTGCGCACGCGCAGGGGCTCCTCGCTTGGTCGCGCCACTCCAGAGGGAACTATCGGAGCGCGGCGCGCGGCGATGAATGCGACTCGTGCGCCGCGGCGCGTCACTCGCGCCGCTGTCGGGCCCGAGCGCTTCGCGGTATCGTGGCGGCGTGTCGGACCTGGTTCGGCTGCGCCCGGCCCCTCGTGCGAACGGTCTGTTCGCCGTGCCGCTCGTTCACGCCGGCGGCGCCCGCCCCGAGCCCGCCCCCGCCGGACGGGTCCGCATCTATCTCGCGCCGCTCGAGTCGGGCCTCGACCTGCGCGTGTTGCTGGCGAGCCTGGCGCGCGCCGGCCTGCCTACCCCGCGCTGGGTGCCGGCGACACAGGGTGGTGTCGCGCCCGCGGATCTGGAGCGCGCCTTCCTGGCCGGCGACCCGGTGCTGGTGCCGGTCTCGCCGCCGCGCAGCGACTCGGACCGCCTGGCGCGCCTGCTGGCGTTCGCCCAGAAGGCCGGGGTCGAGGCCGACCTGGTGCCCGTCGAGGTGCTGTGGGGGCCGATCGAGCGCCCGCCCTCGCTCTGGAACCTGCCCTTCGGCAACCCCTACGACCCGCCGGAGTGGACGCGCTGGCTCAGGCTCTTCCGGCGCGGCTACGCGCGCGTGGTGGTGGGGCTCCCGGGCACGCGCAGCGCGCTCGAGAGCCAGTCACACGCCCACGGCGACAAGCTCGCGCTCTCGGCCTTCGTGCGCGTGCAGGCGGTGAAGGCGCTCTCGCTGGCCCAGCGCCAGGTGTTCGGCGACCGCTACAAGGTGCCGCGGCTCTTGGTCGAGCAGATCATCGCCGAGCCGGCGTTCCAGGACCGCATCGCCGCCACGGGCGCGACCGCGGGGCTCACGCGCGGCGAGTCACTCGACCGCTCGGAGCGCGCGCTGCGCGAGCTCGGCACGAGTCACAATCTGTTCGCCATGGAGGTGTTCCGGCGCTTCACGCGCTGGATCGTCTCGCTGGCCTACGACCCCGAGATCGACGTGGCCGAAGGCGAGCTCGACAAGCTGCGCGAGCTGGGCCGCCGGGCGCCGCTGGTGTTCGTGCCCTCGCACAAGTCGAACTTCGACCACCTGGCGCTGTACTCGCTCTTGTTCACGTCGGGTTTCCCGCCGCCGCACACCGCTGCGGGCATCAACATGTCGTTCTTCCCCATGAGCCGGATCCTGCCCGGCACCGGCGCCTACTTCCTGCGCCGCAGCTTCTCCGACGACCCGATCTACAAGGAGTCACTGCGCGCGTTCATCAACTCTCTGGTGCAGCACCGCTTCCACCAGGAGTTCTTCATCGAGGGCACGCGCTCGCGCACGGGCAAGCTCCTGCCGCCGCGCTACGGGATCCTGAACTACGTGGTCGATGGCGCGCGCCGGCACGACATCGGCGAGGTGCTGTTCGTGCCGGTCGCGATCGCCTACGACCAGATCCTCGAGCTGGCGGAATACGTGCGCCAGAACCTGGGCGATTCGAAGCAGGCCGAGAGCTTCTGGTTCCTGGTGCGCCAGATCCGCGCGGCGCGCGCGCGCAAGCTGGGCAAGGTCCACATGCGCTTCGCCGAGCCGATCTCGCTGCGCGAGTATCTCGACCGCACCACCGACGAGAAGCTGGTGGTCGAGAAGCTCGCGTTCCGCATCTCGAACGCGATCAACGCCGTGACTCCCCTGACTCCCGCCTCGGTGGCGTGCTCGGTGCTGGTGGGCGCGGGCCGCCGCGCGCTCAGCCAGAGCGAGTTCGAGACCCAGGCCGGCAGGCTCATCGACTACGCGCGCGAGCGCGGCATCGGCATGACCGCCGAGGTGGCCGCGGGCGCGCGCGCGGTGGTCGAGACCGCGGACCGCACGCTCTCGGCCTCGGGAGTCATCGAGCGCTACGACGGCGGCGTCGAGCCCGTGTACCACGTCGCCGACGACGGCCGCCACGCGGCCTCGTACTACCGCAACACCGCGATCCACTTCCTGGTGAACCGCGCGATCGCCGATCTGGCCATGCGCGCCGCGCCGACCGCGCCCGACCGCGACATGCGCGGCTTCGCTCTCCGCTTGCGCGAGCTGCTCAAGTTCGAGTTCTTCTTCGCGGAGCGCGACGCCTTCGTGCGCGAGATCGAGCGCGAGTCCGCGCTGCTCGGGCGCGAGCGCGCTGCCGGCCTGCCGCCCTTGCTCGCCGCGCGGCCCCGCATCCTGCTCGACTTCCTCGAGAGCTACTGGGTCGTGACCGAGACCCTGCGCCGCCTGCCCGCAGAGGGCGCGACGCCCTCGGCCGGCGTGGTGCGGCGCTGCCACGAGATCGGCCGCCAGCTCCTGCTCCAGGACCGGGTCCAGTCCGAAGAGCTGTTCTCGAACACGAACTTCGGAAACGCGCTGCGCCTGCTCGAGAACCTGGGCGTGGCCGAGCAGACGCCGGCCGGCTACCGCCCGGGCAACGCCGACAAGCTCGAGTCACTGGCCCGCGACATGGAGCTCCTGATCCGGCTGGCGCGCGACTGAGCGGACGGCGGAGACAAAGAAGGCGGGAGCGCTGGCACCGGATCCCCCCCAAGTTCCTGGCACCTGCGCCCCCGCCATCCCCTGATCGTTCAATTGCTGGCTGGCGGGCCGCAATTTCATGTCATTGATCGGCAGCTTCGGGTCGGACTTTAGTCCTTGGACTCGAGCTTACGGGCGAGCCTGGCGAGAACGTCGCGCAGGCCGCCCTCGAGCACGCGCCGCAGCAGCCAGCCGGTGCCGGGCACGAGCGGACGGAAGCGCACGTTCCAGGTCACGCGCGTCCCGGCGCCGTCGGGCTCGAAGCGCACGACACCCTCGTGGTCGCGCACGGGCGCGCCGGCCACCAGCCGGTAGGTCATGCGACGGGGTGGATCGAAGCCGGTGACCTCCTCCTCGATCGCCATGCCGCGCGCGCGAATCACTCGGATCGCACCCAGCCCGTTCGGCGGCGGGTCACCCTTCTGGCGCAGCACGACCTCTTTGACTCCGGCCCAGCGCTCCCAGCCCGCGTGGTCGGTGTAGACGGCGAAGACGCGGTCCGGCGGCGCAGCCACGTGCTGTGTGAGCTCGATCTGCATGGACGGCCATCCTAGCGTGCGGTATCGAGACCGCGATGAAGGGGGGACCGGCACTCGTGGCCTGCCTGCTGGCGCTCGCGCCGCAGGCGCACGCGGGGCCCGACCCGGGGGGCGCCCTGCGGGCGCTTCTGGCGACGCCGTTCCGTGTCACCGGCGACGCGCTGGGCGCGGCCGGCCTGGTGACTGCCTCGGCCGTGGGCTTCCTGGGCGACACGCTCGCGCTGGCCGACGCGAACCGTTTCACCGAGCCGGTGCTGTTCGGGCTGGTGAGCGGCGCGGTCCGGCGCACGGCGCTGGGAGTCTCGCAGCTGTCGACCGGCGCGCTCGAGGGCCTGCGCGCGGAGGACGTCGAGCGCCTGCCCGAGCCGCGCGAGGCGTATCTCGACAACGCCTTCGGCGCCGGGCGGCTCGACACGGCGCTCACGGGGCTCGGCGCGCTGCGGCTGGGCCTGGAGGACGCGTTCGCGGGCCCGGCCCTGTTCGCCGTGCGCATGGCCGGCGCCGGCAGCGCGGCAGCTGCCGTGGCAGGCTTCACGCGCGACGAGCGCATCCGCGTGCTCGGGCCGCTGGTGCGCGAGGGCGACGCCCCCGCACAGTGAGTCGCGATCGGTTAGGCTGGGCCATGGCGAGCAGGCCGGGAACGGTCCAGATCGACGCGCTCGGGCTGCGCGGCGCGGCGTGCGAGGCGCGCGTCGAGTCTCTGGTGGTCGAGGAGCCGCTCGAGATCCGGCTCGACGGGGAGCCGCTCGCGATCACCATGCGCACGCCGGGCCACGACGTGGAGCTCGCCGCCGGCTTCCTGGTCAGCGAGGGCGTGGCGCGCGACTTCGGCGCGATCGCCTCGATCGCGCACTGTGACTCCGAGGGAAACACGGTCGACGCACGGGCCGAGCCGGGCGCGCGGGGCATCGTGCGGCCCGAGCCGCGCGCCTTCGTGGCCTCGTCGGCGTGCGGGCTGTGCGGCAAGGCCACGCTCGAGACACTGCGCACGCGCGCGCCCGCGCTGCACGGCGACGCGACGCGTGTCTCGGCCGGCACGCTCCTGGCGCTGCCCGAACGGCTGCGCGCCGCGCAGCCTTTGTTCCGCGCGACCGGCGCGCTGCACGCCGCGGCGCTGTTCGGCCCCGACGGCGCGCTCTGGTGCGCGCGCGAGGACGTGGGCCGCCACAACGCGGTGGACAAGGTCGTGGGCTGGGCGGCGCTCGAAGGCCGGCTGCCGCTGCACGGGACCGTGCTCGCGATCAGCGGGCGCGCGGGCTTCGAGATCGCGCAGAAGGCGCTCGTGGCCGGGATCCCCATCCTGGCCGCGGTGTCGGGCTCGACCAGCCTCGCGGTCGAGCTGGCGCGCGAGAACGGCATGACGCTCGCCGCCTTCGTGCGCGGCGAGTCACTCGCGCTCTACGCGGGCGCGGAGCGGGTCACGTTCCCGTGAGCCGCCGGTCGCGCAGCTCGGCGGCCAGCTCGCGCAGACCGTACGGCGCTTCCGCGGCCAGGTCGGCGCGGCGGTAGTAGGCGGCCGCCTCGCGCCACAGCGTGCGCTCGACGTGCGGCGGGTGGTACAGGTGCAGCACGCGCGCGCGGTGCCAGAGCGACACCGGCCTCACGCCCGCGAGCAACAGCCGGTTGCGCAGGTCGGAATCGTCCTTTGCGCTGTTGCGGTAGGTGAGGTCGAAGCCGTTCACCGCGAAGAAGCTCGCGCGGTCGACCGAGAAGTTGAGCCCGAGCAGGCGCGGCTTGTGCGGCCGGCGCGCCGCGATGTACGCCAGGCTCTTGCAGTGCGTCCACCACAGACCCGCGCGCTCGGCCAGCGGCAGCTCGCTCTCGAGCGCGCCCGACGCGATCCGCTCGCGAGTCACTCGCCGGCTGTCGGCCTCGGACAGCCGCACGTGACCGCCGACCGCGAAGCTCGCCGGTCCAGCCGCCTCGAGATGCTCCGCCACGAAGCTGCGCGAGGGCACGCAGTCGCCGTCCGAGAACACCAGGAGCGGCCCGCGGCTGTGCAGCACCCCGCGGTTCACGGCGGCCGACTTCCAGAAGCCGAGGTGCGGCTGCCAGACGTGCCGGAGCTGCACCGGCAGCCGGCGCGCCCAGCAGTCCACCACCCGCCGCGTCTCGGGGCCGGAGCCGTCGTCCGCGACCACGATCTCGAAGTCACGCGTGCTCTGGCCCGAGTAACCGGCGAGCGCCAGGTCGAGCAGCCGCGGCTGGTCGTAAGTCGCCAGGATGACGCTCGCGCGGATTTTCACGGGCGGGATGATACGCCTAGCGGCGGGCAAACAGCATGCCGTTCGCGGAGCGCCCGTCCCAATCGAGTGCAACTCGGAAGCCCTTCTGCTCGAGCAGCTTCGCGAGCGCGTCGTGCGCGAGCACCGAGGCGTCGTCGTGGAACTCCAGCGCGATCGTGCGAATCGCGGCCATCAGAGCGACGGGCAGCGCCGGCAGGATGACTCCCTCCGCGCCCTCGCAGTCGAGCTTCAGGAAGTCGACCCGCTCGAAGCCGTGTTCGGCCAGCACCTGCGCGAAGGTCGCGACGCGCACGTCGACCGACTCACCCGCGCCGGCGTCCTTGCCGAGCGGCGTGAGCTGGTGAGTCGTGCCGCTCTTGCCGATGAACAGCGGCAGCGTGCCCGGCGCGTCCGAGATGGCGCACTCCGCGACCTCGGCGCGCTGACAGTGATTGGCGCGCAGGTTGAGCCGCAGGTGCTCGGCATTCTCGGGGTGCGGCTCGATCGCCAGCACCCGGCCGCGCGTCCGCTGCGCGGCGTAGACCGCGAACGCGCCGATGTTCGCCCCCACGTCGACCACCGTGTCGTCGGCGCCGATCTCGAAGCCCGGCGGCGTGTACACGCGCTTGTGGAACACGGGAGTCAGTACGCGCAGCGGGTTCACTCCCGCCGGCGCCTCGAACGACGTGCCGTCGCGCAGCACCGCGCGCGCCGGCTTGCGGCCCGCCGCGCGCGCCTGCTCGAGCTCGCGCCAGTTGCGGTAGTAGCGCGCGTAGCGCAGCGCACGCAGCAAATTCATCGCAGAACGGATAGGATCGCGCCGAACGGGAGGCAAGCCGGACCATGAAGCTCTACGACAGCGCCCTGGCGCCCAATCCGCGCCGCGTGCGCATCTTCCTGGCCGAGAAGGGAATCACCGTCCCGACCGAGCAGGTCGACATCGGCAAGGCAGTGAATCGCCAGCCCGAGTTTCTCGCCAAGAACCCGTTCGGCGGTTTGCCCGTGCTCGAGCTCGACGACGGCAGCTACCTGGCCGAGTCGATCGCGATCTGCCGCTACTTCGAGGAGCTGCAGCCCAAGCCCGCGCTGTTCGGGGAGGGGGCGGCCCAGCGCGCCAAGGTCGAGATGTGGCAGCGGCGCATGGAGCTCGGGCTGTTCAACCTGGTGACCGGCTGCTTCCAGAACACACACGAGTTCTTCAAGGGCCGCATCAAGCAGTCACCCGAGTACGGCGAGGTGTGCAGACACAATGCGCTGGACCGCATCGCGTGGCTCGACGGGCAGCTCGCCACGCGCAAGTTCGTGGCGGGCGACCAGTTCACCGTCGCCGACATCACCGCGCTGTGCGCGATCGACTTCGGCCGCGCCGCGCAGATCCGCGTGCCGCCGGAGCTCGCCAACGTGAACCGCTGGCACCGGGACGTGTCGAGCCGGCCCTCCGCGAAGGCCTAGCGCGCGGGCGGCGGCCCTTCCGCGAGCAACTCGCGCAGCGGGCCGCTCACCGTCTCGGCCCACAGCCTGTACGCCGCGGCCGACAGGTGCTGGTCCTCGGGCTCCCACAGACCCGGGGCGGCGTGCGCGCGGAACACGGGCAACAGGTCGATCGCGCGGTCGACCTCGGGCACGCTCCCGAGCCGCGACATGAGCTCCTCCGAGGCCGCGTTCATGTCCAGGTCACTCGCCAGCGCGGGCAGCGCGCGCGCGATCTCGGCGCCGTCGGGGTCGAGCACCTGCGCGCGGTGCGGGTGCACGACCACCAGGAAGCGCGCGCCGTGCGCGTGCGCCTCCTGCGCCACCAGCGCGATGCCACGCGCCGTGCCGTCGAGCAGCGCGGGGGTGAGCTTCGACTTGCGCAGGGTCTCGGGCACGCCGTAGATGCCGACATCGCCGCGGTCGAGCGCGCGCCGGATCGCGGAGCGGGTGGCCACGTACAAGTGCGAGCGTGACTCGAGCCAGGAGTTCATCGGGTAGGCCCAGTCCCAGATCGCCTGCAGCGAGAGACCCGCGGGGAACAGGCGCCACGGCCGGCGCTGCACGTCTTGCGGCGGCGGCACGGACTCGGGCGTGGTCGTGTAGTCGTTGCCGACGTAGACCGCCAGCGTGACCACGTCCCAGTGCGCGCCCGGCGCGTTCAAGCGCTCGCGCGCCGCGGCCACGTACTGGCCCATGTAGTAGGAGCTCACGCCCGCGGCGTCGGTACACGCGCCGGTGTCGGCGTCGAGCAGCGCCCAGGGTGTCTCGGGGAACGGGATCGAGAGCGCCTCGAAGTCACCGAGCCACAGCACCCGGCCCGCGCAGCTCGTGCGCGGCGGGTTCCGGCAGTCCACGCGATCGCCGGCGCCGTTGGTGCAGATCTCCACGTCGCGCTCGCCCGTGTTCGCGATGCCGCGCTCGTTGGGGTGGTGGCGCCAGCCGAGCGCCGGGTCCTTGACCCACAGGTCCGGGATGTCGCGCTGCAGGTCCTGCGGCGCGCAGGCGCGCAGCCCGAGCTCGCCCGCGAACAGCGCGACGGCGAGCCAGATCGCGGCGAGCGCGAGCCGGCGCGCGATCACTCGAACGGGCGCTCGCGCCACCAGGGGAAGAAGGCGGGCATCTCGCGGCTGGGGCGCTGCTTGAACTCGGCCTTGCGTTTGGCGAGGAACGCGCCGACGCCCTCGTGCGCATCGGCGCTCTGGCCCAGCGCCGTGATGGCGCGTGAGTCGAGCTTGTGCGCCTCCATCGGGTGGTCGGCGCCCAGCATCTTCCACACCAGCTGGCGGGTCATCGCCACCGAGATGGCCGAGGTGTTGTCGGCGATCTCGCGCGCCAGCGCGCGCGCTGCGGGCACGAGCTCGGCGGGCGCGTGCAGGCTGCGCACCAGGCCGCCCTCGAGCGCTTCGGTCGCCGGGAACACCCGGCCGGTGTAGGTCCACTCGAGCGCGCGAGACACTCCGACCACGCGCGGCAGGAACCAGCTCGAGGCCGCCTCCAGGCAGATGCCGCGGCGCGCGAACACGAAGCCGAAGCGCGCCTCGGTCGAGGCCAGACGCACGTCCATGGGCAGGGTCATGGTGACTCCCACCCCGACCGCCGGGCCGTTGATCGCCGCGATCACCGGCTTCTTGCACTCGTAGATGCGCAGCGTGAGTCGCCCGCCGCCGTCGCGGCGCGCCTCGATGCCCACGTTCTGCGCGCCCGCGCGCTGGTCGAACGTGCCGGAGCCGCTCGACAGGTCGGCGCCCGCGCAGAACGCGCGCCCCGAGCCGGTCACGATCACCGCTCGCACGTCGTCGTCGGCGTCGGCGCGGTCGAACGCGTCGAGCAGCTCGGACAGCATGCGCGCCGTGAAGGCGTTCAGCTTGTCGGGCCGGTGGAGCGTGAGCGTGAGCACGCGCTCGGACACTTCGTACTGGATCTCCTGGTATTCCACGTCAGTCGCCTCTCGCCACGCGCGTGAACAGCGCCTCGGTCTCGTCGACCCACTGCTTGGGGTCGAACATGCGGGACACCCGCTCGCGCGCCGCGCAGCCCATGGTGGCGGCGCGCGAGGGATCGTCGAGCAGGGAACGGATCGCGCGCACCAGGCCGTCGACGTCGCCCGACGGGTAGAGCAGCCCGGTCTCGCGCGGCACCACGATCTCGCGCACGCCGCCCACGTCGGCGGCGACCACCGGCAGCCCGATCGCCGCCGCCTCGCGCAGCACGACCGGCAGCGCCTCGCGCCGCGAGGGCAGGACCAGCCCCACGAAGCTCGCCATGTAGCGACTCACTTCGCGCGAGAAGCCCGTGAACACCACGCGCTTCTCCAGGTTGCGCCGGCGGGTCTCGGCGCGCAGCGCGCCTTCTTCCGGGCCTTCGCCCACGATGCACAGCACCACGTCGTCGGGCAGGCGCGGCAGGGCCGCGATCGCGTCGCCCACCGCTTTCTCGGGCGAGAGCCGGCCCACGAAGCCGAGCACGCGCGCGTCGCGGGGTACACCGTGCAGTGTCGCGAGGTCGAGCGGCTCGAGGCTGCCCGGCAGCGGCAGGTCGACGCCGGAGTAGATCACCTCGCCGCGCTCGCCGCCCCACAGCTCGCCCAGCCGCGCGCGCTCGAAGCGCGAGACGAACACCAGCGCGTCGGGCAGGCGCAAGAGGATCGGCTTGGTGAAGCGGTCGTTCGCGCGGTCGGCCACGTTGTGGATCGTGGTCACGAGCCCGGCCCGGAACATGCGCAGCGCGCGCGCCGTGCCCGCGAGCGACGTCATGCGCAGCGACTGGGCGTTCACCACGTCGATCGCGTGCTCGTGGACGGCGCGCGCGATCGCGCGCATGCCCGCCCAGTAGCGCACGCCGCGCGGCACCGACAGCGTCGGGTGCCCGTGCGCATGCGCCTCGCGCAGGAAGGGCGCGCCGAACGCGCCGACCACGGCCCCGTGACCGCGCGCGCGCAGCTCCTCGGCCAGGCGCAGGATGTCCGCCTCCGCGCCGCCGACCTGGCCGCCCTCGGACAGGAAGAGGACGTTCAGAACAGGAGCCCCAGGCCCGTCGCGCGCCGGCTCGAGCCCTCGGAGCGGTACGCGTCGATCACGTGGCGCGCGATCTGCGTCAGGTGCACCTCGTCCGCGCCGTCGACCAGCCGGGCCGAGCGCGCGTTCTTCATCATCTGCTCGAGCGGCGTGTCACTCGAGTAACCCAGCGCCCCGTGCACCTGGATCGCCTGGTCCAGCACCTTCCACAGCGTGTTCGCGACGAAGAACTTCGTCATCGACACCTCCTGGCGGAACGGCTGCTTGGTCTCGATGAGATAGGCCGAGTGCAGCACCATGAGCTTGCACTGGTACAGCGCCAGCGCGGCTTCCGAGATCTTCCACTGGATGCCCTGCTTCTCGGACAGCTTCGCGCCGTGGAGCATGCGCTCCTCGGTGCGCGCGACCATCATGTCGAGCGCCTTCTCGATCTGGCCGATCCAGCGCATGCAGTGCGCGAGCCGCGCCGGACCCAGCCGGACCTGGCCCAGCGTGTGACCCTGGCCCTGGGGGCCGAGCATGTTCTCGTGCGGGACCACGAGGTCCTTGATGCGGATCTCGCAGTGGTTGTGACCGCCAGCCATGGTGTGCACGTCGCGCACGATCTCGAAGCCGGGGTTCGGCAGGTCGACGATGAACGCCGAGTTTCGCGCCTGCGGCGGATCGGCGTCCGGGTCGGTGCACGCGATCAGGATGGCGAACTTCGCGCCGCGCGCGCCCGAGATGAACCACTTGTGCCCGTTGACGTGCCAGTTGTCGCCGTGGCGCACCGCGAAGGTCTGGATGCCGGTCGGGTCACTGCCCGCGACCTCGGGCTCGGTCATGGCGAAGCACGAGCGCACGTAGCCGTTGCACAGCGGCCGCAGATACTTCTCGACCTGCATCGGCGAGGCGAAGTGCAGGAGCGTGTGCATGTTGCCTTCGTCGGGCGCCTGACAGTTGATGATGAACGCCGACAGCGGCACGCGTCCGCACTCGGCCGACACGGTGGCGATCCCGAGCGCGCCGAGCCCCATGCCGCCGAACTCCTTGGGCATGTGCGGCAGCCACAGCCCCTTCTCGCGGGCCAGCTTGCGCAGGCGGATGATCTCGGGCCCCCACTTCGCGCGGTCGTCGGTCTTCTCGAGCACGGCCGCCGCCGGCTCCACGTCTTTGTCGATGAACTCGCGGATCCGGGTGCGC
>DATKAO010000179.1 GCA_035498015.1 Myxococcota bacterium | reverse complement strand
TCGCTCTTGCTCCTGCTGCAGAACCGCGGGCACGGGACTGCGGCCGAGCTCGCGCAGGAGCTCGGGGTCTCGCTGCGCACGGTGTACCGGGATCTCGAGGCGCTGGGTGCCGCGGGCATCCCGATCGTCACCGAGCGCGGGCCGGGAGGCGGGTGTCGGCTGCTGCACGGCTACCGCACGCAGCTCACCGGGCTCGACGCGGGCGAGGCCGAGGCGCTGTTTCTGGCCGGGCTGCCGGGTCCGGCGGCCGAGCTCGGGCTCGGCAGCATGCTGGCGCGCGCGCAGCAGAAGCTGCTCGCCGCGCTGCCGCCGCGGCTGCGCGCAGCGGCGGCGCTCGCCGACCAGCGCTTCCACCTCGACACGCGCGGCTGGTTCCAGCCCGCGCCCGAGCACCCCGCGCTCGAGTCACTCGCCGTGGCGGTGTGGAGCGACCGGCGCGTGCGCTTTGCGTACCAGCGCGGCGACGGCAGCGGGGTGGAACGCGAGGTCGACGCGCTCGCGCTCGGGCTCAAGACGGGCCTCTGGTATCTGGTGGGCCGGATCGGGACCGAGCTGCGCGTGTATCGGGTGTCTCGCATCGCGAAGCTGGAAGTGACCGAAGTGGAGTTCGCGCGCGAGCGCGACTTCGACCTGGGCGGCTTCTGGCGCGACTGGGCGGCGCGCTTCGAGGCCAGCTTGCCGGGTGTGCCGGTGACGATCCGGGTCGCGCCCGGCGCGACTCACTGGGTGGAGCGGCTCGGCGACCCGGTGCGGCGCGCGGCCGGGCAGCCGGAGCCGAGCTTCGACGCCGACGGCTGGCAGCGCCGGACCCTGGTGTTCGAGAAGCTCGAGTACGCCGAGAGCGCGCTGCTCGGCTTCGGAGCCGCGGTCGAGGTGGTGGCCCCGGAAGAGCTGCGCGCCCGCGTGCGCGCCAGCGCCGCGGAAATCGCGGCCCTGTACGGCTAGATTCGAGCCCATGTCCGATCGACTTTGGTGGAAGCACGGCGTCGTCTACCAGATCTACCCGCGCTCGTTCATGGATGCGAACGGCGACGGCGTGGGCGACCTCGCGGGCATCCGTTCCCGGCTCGACCACCTGGCGTGGCTGGGCATCGACGCGATCTGGCTCTCGCCGATCTTCCCCTCGCCCATGGCCGACTTCGGCTACGACGTGTCGGACTACTGCGACGTGGACCCCGTGTTCGGCGACCTCTTGCAGTTCGACGCGCTCGTGGCCGAGTCACACGCGCGCGGCATTCGCGTGATGCTCGACTGGGTGCCGAATCACACCTCGGACCGGCACGCGTGGTTCCGCGAGTCACGCTCCAGCCGCACCAATCCCAAACGCGACTGGTACGTGTGGCGCGACCCGGCGCCGGGCGGCGGCCCGCCCAACAACTGGGCCGCCATGTTCGGCGGGCCGGCCTGGCAGCTCGACCCGGCGACGGGTCAGTACTACCTGCGCTCGTTTCTCGCGGAACAGCCCGACCTCAACTGGCGCAATCCCGAGGTCGAGGCGGCCATGCACGGCGTGCTGCGCTTCTGGCTCGACCGGGGGGTCGACGGCTTCCGCATCGACGTGATCCACCGCATCGCCAAAGACCCCGCGCTGCGCGACAACCCGCCCAGTGACCGGCCCGGGCCGGGCTGGGGCGGCCAGCGGCATGTGAACGACGAGAACCATCCCGACATCCACCCGTTCCTGAAGCGCATTCGCAAGCTGCTCGACGGCTACGACGAGCGCGCCGCGGTGGGCGAGGTGGGTCTCGTGCCCGACCAGGTCGCGACCTATCTGGGCAAGGGCGACGAGCTGCATCTCGCCTTCAACTTCGCGCTCCTGCTCGCCAAGTGGGACGCGAGCGCGTTCGGGCGCGAGCTCGAGCACTTCGATCGCGCCGTGCCGCCGGAGGGCTGGCCCGACCTAGTGCTGTCGAATCACGACGTCGTGCGCCACGCCACCCGCTACGACGACCCCGAGTACGGTGAGTCGCGCGCACGCGCGCTCGCGGTGCTGATGCTCGCCGCGCGCGGCACGCCCTTTCTCTACTACGGCGAGGAGATCGCCATGCGCAACGGCGAGATACCGCCCGAGCGCCGCCAGGACCCGCTCGCCTGGACCCTGCACGAGAAGGCGTCGCGCGACGGCGAGCGCACCCCCATGCAGTGGAGTGACCAGCCCGGCGCGGGCTTCACGACCGGCGATCCCTGGCTGCCGCTCGCCGACGGCTGGCGCACGCGCAACGTCGAGGCGCAGCGCGCGGACCGCGCATCGATCCTGTGGCTCTACCACGACCTGCTGGCGCTGCGCCGGCGCACGCCCGCGCTCGAGCGCGGCAGCTACCGCGAGCTGCCCTCGCCCAACGGCGTTCTCACCTGGCAGCGCCACTTCGAGGGCTCGCGCGCGCTGGTCGCGCTCAACTTCGCGCCCAAGGAGCGCTCGCCCGACTTCCCGCCGGCCGCCGTGATGGACGGCCTGCGCACGCAGGCGGGCGTCGAGCTGCCGGCGAACGCGGCGCAGCTCGTGCTCGCGCCTTGCGAGGCGGCGGTGCTCGTGGTCGACCAATGAGCGAGTCACTCGGCTGCGCCGCGGCGCCCGAGCCGCGCAGCGCTTTCGCGGGCTTCATCGGCCCGCGCACGCTCGCGGGCCTGGTGCGCAACACGGCGCCGTGGCTTTGGGACGACGTCGAGCTCGCGCCCGCGACTGAGTATTTCGCCATCGTGCGCGCCGGCGAGAGTCTCCCCGCGCGCGAGCGGCCCACGCCGTCCGAGCGCACGGAGTACTTCGCGCTGTGTCTCGCCGCGCACTTCGCCACGGTGGCCACTTGGGTGCCGACCGACGTCGACACCAAGGTCCGGCACGCGCTCTGGCACGACGCGCGCGGCAGCGACGAGCTGCCGCGCATGCGCGCGCTGGCGCTGCGCGCCGCCGCGTGGGACCCGGAGCCGGTGTCGGCGCGCGTGGTGCGGGTCGCGGGCGCGGGCGCGGTCTCGGGTCACGACGGCGAGAGACTGTCGGTGTGGTGCGGCGGGCTGCGCGCCGCGCGCGCGGCGCACGACGCGGCAGGCGCAGCCGAGCTCGAGGCGGCGATCGAGGCCGAGCTGTGGCGCGAGGCGCGGGCCTTCGAGCGCACGGCCGCCGAGCGCGGGCGCGAGCTCGACGCGCTGCGGCTGGCGGCCATCTTGACTCACAACGCGGGCGACGTGATGCAGGGCCTGGGCGGAGCGGCCGCGCCCGCCTTCGCCGACCTGGCCCGCGCCGGCCTCGGACGCTACGGCGGCGCCTTCGCGCGCGCCGCCGCGCTCTACCGCGACTCACTCGCGCGCGACGGCCACCGCCACTACCCGCTGCGGCGCGCGCGCGCGCTGCGCGCACACCGCGAGCTGTTGCTGCCGATCGCGCCGTTCCTCGACGGCTGGGGCGAAGCGGTCGCGCGCTTCCCGGGCTTCGGCGACGCGGAGCGCGCCGAGGTGATCGCGGCGCTGGTCGACGGCTGCCGCAAGCTCCCTGGTCAGACCGCCTACTTTCGCGCGCTGGCGGGGCTCGAGCGCGCGCTGCCGCGCGGCCTCGATGCGCCCGAGCTCGCCCAACACCTTCCGGTGTCGGCGCGCCGCGGGCTGCGCGAGGCCGAGCTGCGCCGGCGCGTGGCGGTCTCGCGCGAGTCGTTCGAGGCCAGCGCGGCCAAGCGCGCCCGCGCGCTGCTCTCGGCCTAGCGCGACCCGGCGGCCAGCCGCTGCTCGACCTCGCGCAGGCGCGGCAGCGCCGCGTCCTTGCCCGAGAGCAGCGGCTCGGCGACCGGCCAGCGGATTGCCAGGTCGGGGTCGTTCCAGATCACGCCCAGCTCGTCCTCGGGGCGGTAGAGCTCGGTGCACTTGTACTGGATCTCGGCGGAGTCACTCGTGACGCAGAAGCCGTGGAGAAAGCCCGGCGGCACCCAGAGCTGGCGGAAGTTCTCGGCCGAGAGTGTCTCGCCGACCCACTGACCGAAGGTCCGCGAGCGCGGGCGCACGTCGACCGCCACGTCGAAGACCTCGCCCGCGGTGCAGCGCACGAGCTTGCCCTGCGCGAACGCCACCTGCATGTGCAGCCCCCGCAAGGTGCCGCGCGCCGAGCGCGAGTGATTGTCCTGGACGAAGCGCGTGCGCAGCCCGGCCTCGGCGAACTTCGTCTCGTGGTAGCTCTCGAGGAAGAAGCCGCGCGCGTCGCGGAATACCCGCGGCTCCACGCGGATCACCTCGGGGATCGCCAGCGATTCGAAGCGCATTCGCGCAGCTTAGCGCCGGGTATGATGGCGCGTCGAACGCTCGAATCGGGAGGAGAGACACCGTGAAAGGCATCGCGCTCGCCATCTTCGCCGCCTTCGTCTTCCAACATGCGTCCGCGCACGCGGACGAGATCCAGTTCACCAACGGCGACAAGCTGACCGGCAAGCTCACCACGCTCAAGGACGGCAAGCTCGCCTTTGACTCGAAGGTCGCGGGCACCGTGGCGCTGAACTGGGCCGACATCGCGACTCTCTCGACCGACGAGCCGGTCACGCTCCAGCTCGAGGGCGGCTCGGTGATCGTCGACAAGCTGGTGGCCGCGCAGCCCGGCAGTGTGACCACCGCGGGCAACGACAAGCTGAGCTCACAGACCATCCCGCTGGCCTCGGCGGTGAAGGTCAACCCGGAGCCCGTGCAGTGGAAGGGCCAGATCGTGGTCGGGGCCGACATCGAGCGCGGCAACACGGTGAAGACCGCCGCGAACCTCGACCTCAACGCGGTGCGGCGCAGTGAGACGGACCGGATCACCTTCGGCGCGGCGTACCGGTCCGAGACCTCACAAGAGAGGAACACGAGCAGCGACCAGTCTCCCGACAAGTCCGTCACGGCGTCGCGCGAGTACGGCGAGCTCCAGTACGACTTGTTCTTCGGCAAGCAGTGGTTCGGGTGGGCGAACACCAAGGCCGAACGCGATCGCGTGTCCTCGCTGGGCTTGCGCTTCACGGCCGGCCTCGGCGCCGGCTATCAGTTCTACGAGACCGACACGTTCAAGTGGAGCGTGGACGCTGGCCCCACCTTCATCTCGGAGAACTTCACCGACGACACCCCCGACAACAACTACATCGCGCTGCGCGTCGGCTCGAAGCTCGACTGGCAGATGTACCCGGGGCTCAGCTACTTCGCCTACGGGAACTGGTATCCGAGCCTGCAGCGCATCAACGACCAGCTCATCGAGGCGCAGACCGGACTCCGCTACAAGATCTGGGGTAGCTTCTTCGGTGAGTCGAAGATCGTCTGGCGCTGGGACACGACGCCCGCCGAGAGCAGCAGCCAGGTGGATCTCGCCTACATTCTCGGGATCGGTTACGGCTTCTGACATGGACGCCAAGCTCATCGCCGCTGCGCGCTCGGCCTTCCCGACGGGAGGCCCGGCGGTCGTCCTGGGCGCGCCGGTCTACTCGGGAGAGTGTCATCCCGAGCCGTTGATCGCGCTGCCGCTGGCCATGGCGAACCGGCACGGCCTGATCGCGGGCGCGACCGGCACGGGCAAGACCAAGACGCTGCAGCTCATGGCCGAGCAGCTCTCGGCGGCGGGGGTGTCGGTGTTCCTCGCCGACCTGAAGGGCGACCTTTCGGGCATCGCCGTGCCGGGCACAGCCGACGAGCGAGTCACTGCGCGCGCCAAGGAGACCGGGTTCGCCTGGAAGCCCGCGGGCTGCGCGGTGGAGCTGTTCTCGCTCACCGGCGCCCGCGGCGCGCAGGTGCGCGCGACGGTCTCGTCGTTCGGGCCACTGCTTCTGGCCAAGGTGCTGGAGCTGAACGACACGCAGACCAGCGTCCTCTCGCTGGTGTTCAAGTACTGCGACGACCGCGGGCTCGAGCTGTACGATTTCGCCGACCTGCGCGCGGCGCTGACTCACCTGGCGAACGAGGGCGCGGCCGATCTGGCGAGCTACGGCGGCATGTCGAAGCAGACCGTGGGAGTCTTGCTGCGCGAGATGGTCGAGCTCGAGCAGCAGGGCGCGCTCGCCTTCTTCGGCGAGCCCGAGCTCGAGCTCGACGACCTCATGCGGCGTGCGTCGGACGGGAGAGGAATCGTCTCGGTGCTCGAGCTCTCCGACGTGCAGGACAAGCCGGCGCTGTTCAGCACGTTCATGATGTGGCTGCTGGCCCGCCTGCAGTCACACCTGCCCGAGGTCGGCGACCTGCCGCAGCCCAAGCTCGTGTTCTTCTTCGACGAGGCGCACCTGTTGTTCCGCAACGCGAGCTCGGCGTTCCTCGACGAGGTCGGCCAGGTGGTGCGGCTGATCCGCTCCAAGGGCGTGGGCGTGTTCTTCGTGACCCAGAGTCCGAAGGACGTGCCGCCCGAGATACTCGGCCAGCTCGGAAGCCGCGTGCAGCACGCGCTGCGCGCGTTCACACCCGACGACGAGAAGGCGCTGCGCGCGGCGGCCCGGACTTTTCCCAAGTCGGACTTCTACGACGTGGAGCGCACGCTCCAGTCACTGGGCATCGGGGAGGCGCTGGTCACCGTGCTCGGCGCGAGCGGCGTGCCCAGCCCGCCCTTCGCCACGCGCATGGTGCCGCCGGCTTCGCGCATGGGGCCGCTCACCGACCTCGAGCTGCGCGGCTGCCTGGCCACGCCCATCGTGCAGAAGTACGCGACCGCGCTGAATCGCGAGAGCGCGGCCGAGAAGCTCGAGAAGCAGCACGCCGCGGCCGCCGCGCCCGCAGCGAGCGACTCGGGCGGGCACACGGTCGCGAAGGTCGCGGCCGCCGGGGCCACGATCGCAGCCGTGCTGAACTCGCCGCTGGCGCGCTCCGTGGCCACCACGATCACGCGCGGGCTCTTGGGCGCGCTGCTCGGCCCCGCGCGGAGACGGCGCCGCTACTGATGCGTGACTGGCTGAAGCTCGCGGGCGCGTTCGTGCGCGAGGTCTTCGACGAGTGGTCGAAGGACGACGCGCTCTCGCTCGGCGCCGCGCTCGCCTACTACACCATCTTCTCGATGGCGCCCTTGCTCGTGCTGGTGATCGCGATCGCGGGGCTGGTGTTCGGCCGGGCCGCCGCGGAAGGCCAGATCGTGACCCAGATCCAGGACGCGATCGGTCCGGCCGGCGCCAAGACCATCGAGGAGATGATTGCGCGCGCCAGCCGCCCGGCTTCGGGAGTCACCGCCACGGTCGTGAGCCTGGCGACCATGGTGTTCGGCGCTTCGGGCGTGTTCGGCCAGCTGCAGAGCTCGCTCAACAAGATCTGGGACGTGCACGACAAGCGCCGGCGCGGCCTCCAAGGGCAGCTGCGCAAACGCGCCCTGGCCTTCTCCATGATCCTGTTGAGCGGGTTCCTGTTGTTCCTGTCGCTCGCGGCCTCGACCGCGCTCTCGGCCGTGCACGGCTTCATCAACCAGCGCTTCCCGCTGTTGGGCCCGGCGCTGCCGCTGGCGAATTTCGCGCTCTCGTTCGCCGTCATCACGGTGCTGTTCGCGATGATCCTGAAGATGCTGCCCGAGGTGAACATCGAGTGGAGCGACGTGTGGCTGGGGGCGCTGGTGACCTCGCTCCTGTTCTCGATCGGCAAGGCGCTGATCGGTGTGTATCTCGGCCGCGCGGGAGTCACTTCGGTGTACGGCGCCGCGGGGTCGCTGGTGCTGGTGCTCTTGTGGATCTACTACTCCGCGCAGCTCTTGTTCCTGGGCGCTGAGTTCACCGAGGTCTATTCGCGGCGCTTCGGGTCGCGCAAAGGAGTGGCCGAGTGACTCGTCGGGCGTTCGCGGTGTTCCTGCTGCTCGTCTCGGGCGCGTGCTCGTTCCGCGGGGGCGACTTCACGCCCACGCCGAAGGAGCCCGACACCCAGTGCTACCGCGAAGCCAAGGAGATCTGCAAAGACAAGCTCGGCTCGGCGGACCTGGGCAACTGCATCGCGCGCGAGAACTACCGCTGCGAGGTCATGCAGCAGGAAGGCCAGAAGCCCGCCAGCGACGACACCCAGCAGCCCTGAGCCCGGCCGGGCCTACTTGTTCTTCTCCAGCTCCTGGCACAGGTAGGTCTCGCGCTTCATGCAGGCTTGCGTGTCGGAGCCGGAGAGCTGGTCCTCGCACTTCTTGGCGGCCTGCTTGGCGCAGGGGCTGGAACCCAGCTCGTCCTTGGCCATGTCGGCCGGAGATGCGCACGCGGCGAAGAGCGACAGGAATCCGAGGAGCGCGAGGCGACGCATCACCCGGAGGATGTCGCGCGCGGGCTCGCCGGTAAAGGGCTAAAATGACTGCGATGTTGCTGCGCGCGATCGCCGTTCTGCTGCTGCTCGCGAGCTGCGCAGGCCCCGTGCCGCATGCCAGCGGGCCCGCCGCCCAGGACTACTTCCCGATGCTGCCGGGCACGCACTGGGTCTACAAGCTGCACACGGGCCTGTTCACGAGCACCAAGCTCGACGTCACGGCGCGCGGCGAACGGCCGGTGCGCGGCTCGGAGAGCGGCGTGTTCGTGGTCGAGGAGCGCGCCGACGCCGGCGAGATGTTCGGCCTCGAGCCCTCGGGGCTGGTCGGCTACCGCGTGGCCGACGGCTACGTGACTCGCGTGCCCGCGCTCGAGCTCGGCTCCGACGGCGTGGTGCACCTGTTCGGTCACGACGGATTCTCGATCCTGCCGCTCGACCCGCATCCCGGGCAGCAGTGGTCGGATCAGGTGCAGGTGTTCGACCAGAGTGGCTCGCACCAGAGCTGGACGGCCTCGGTCGAGAGCGTCGGCCGTATGCACGTGCCCGCGGGCACGTTCGACGACGTGATCCTGGTGCGCAGCCAGCACTGGGATCCCGAGTGGCGCGAGACCGAGCCGCTGCACAGCTACGAGGACTACTACGCGCGCGGCGTGGGCTTGATCCGCAGCGTGGCGCACAACCACACGCGCTGGCTGCCGATCGCCGAGCTCGACCAGGAGCTGGTGGAAGTCAGCTTCGAGGGCGGCACGGGCGGCGCAGTCGCGCGCTGACTCAGTTCGACGACAGGTCCGCGGGCCGGAACTTGCTGTCGGGCACCGGCGTGTCGAGCTTCACGTTGGCGAGTGACACCCGGGTCTTGGTCTGGTCGATCACGTCCTCGAGCTCGAGTGCCGTCGCGACCGACAGCGCCCCCACCGTCTCGACCTTGGCCGGGTCGGCGCGCAACACCTTGCGCAGCTTCCCGCCCGGCTCGAACGAGTCGACCTGCAGCACCACGCAGGTCTCGCGGTCCACCGAAGTCACGACTTTCTCGTAGCTCGACTGCTCGTCCTTCGCGGGCTCGCTCTCGATCACGTAGACCGGCCGGCCCGCGATCGTGGCGTCGGGCAGGCGCTCGGCGTGGCCGTGCTTCTGGAACGAGCGCCAGTTCTCGAAGTCGTCGTAGCTGAAGTCGGTGCCGAACAGGCCGCTGTTGCTGCGTCCGACCACGCGCCGCACCTTGCGCTCGTCGGGTGAGTACACGTAGAAGTCACTCGGGCCCGATGCGCCCTCGATCATGAGCATCGCCGTGCCGCGCATCTCGGGCGGGCGATCGAAGCGCACCACGATGCGCCGCAGCCCGTCGCTGAGCTGCTTGCCGATCACGGAGGCGCGGTTGGTGCGCTCTCCTCCCACGCGGTCCACCTTGGTGAACTCCGCGCGAAACGCGATCGTATTCTTGGGCGCGTTCTTCTCGAGACACGCGCGTGCCGGCGCGAGGTCGAGCTCCCCGCCGAACGCACACACGGGCGCTCCCAGAACGAGCCAGAGCGCGAACACCCTCCCCACGTGCAGCCGAGCCATGCGTTTTCTTATAGTACGCAACTCCGTGCGCCGAAATGCCCGCGCCCCCGCTCTCGCACTCGCCCTGCTGTTGGGGATCGCTGCGCCTGCGGCCCGCGCCGCCGACGCCAAGCCGGCCGCGGGCGAGGAGCAGGTCTGGGTCGACCTCGCTGCGCCGATCGATGGCACAGTGCAGAAGCTGCCGGTCGGCATGATCGAGATCCGCGGCTCCACCGGGGCGGGCCGCTCCCGCTACCACGACGTGGCGGTGGTGGTGGACCTGTCGACCAGCACCCGGCTGCCCTCCGGCGTCGACGTGAACGAGAACGGCCGGGTCGGGAAGTCGGCGCCCGAGATCCGTGAGGACTACTGGGGCGATGGCTCGCCCGAGAAGCTGTGCGACGACCCGGGCGAC